>JBBPYN010000080.1:0-12808 GCA_038199875.1 Rubrobacterales bacterium | reverse complement strand
GGGTTAGTGGAGAAACGTCCCCCTACGCGGGTCAAACCCAGAGCTTCCAATTTGCAGGAACTTTAATCCAGCATAGGGGCGGTGGGACTCGAACCCACACTCCTTCTCAGGACCCGGATTTTAAGTCCGGTGCGTCTGCCGATTCCGCCACGCCCCCAGTGGTCCGGTCGCGAGTATAACAGCTAGTCGTTCGCGCCCTCCGAAGTACAGCATCGCCCTTCCGGGTAGGGATTTCCGAGGCGCCCGAGGGTCCATTCAGCTATAGGATTTGGAATGGCTCCCGAGATGTGTAAGGCAGTGAAAGCGTGCAGGCACTTGACGCTCCCTGTGGCCTCGTCGCGAACGCCTGCGACGCGGGTCCCGTAGCGGGAGCGGTGCTCGTCGTGGATCTCCTCTATCGTCGCCTCCCCGACCGCCTCTTGCGCCTCGCGAACGCCGCCGGTCGACTCAACCCGCGAGATGGCGGCGACGAGGAAAGGGCACGTCGCCCAGAAGCTCGTCGGCATTTCGCGCGTCCGCTCGTTCTCGATCACGCTCGGCAGGCCGAAAGGACAGCGGGCCGCAACACGAAAAGGCCGGGGCTCACGGCCGAGTTGCCCGGCGACGGCATCGTAGTCTTTGTAGCTGGTCAGCATTTCAGCTAGTCAGCTATTTGCGTTTGTCTAGGGCGAAACTCCACAGCGTAGAAGTATAGCGGCCCGGGCCGGGTCTTGATCGACCGGTTGGCTTCCGATCGCCCTCGCTGAAGTGCTGAAATGCTGATAGCTATCGTGCCTTCGGCACGATATACACCTTCTCGCCTGGTCTTATCATCCCGTAATGCTCGCGGGCAGCCCGCTCGATACCGGCGGGAGTCTGCAGTTCCTTTACGAGGCGCTCCCTCGCTGTGTTTTGCGAGTGGGCCTTCTGCAGTTTCTGTTCGAGAGCGGGGATCTCGGCGCGGTTGTGCAGGATGTCCTGCAGGGGTTGTACGTAGGAGGCGAGGAGGATGCCGAGGAAGGCCGCGTATAGCACGACCACCAAAGGCCTCAGTCTCCTGGGTACGCTCACCCCTGTCTCACCATGCTCCCTCTATACGTCCTCGCCCACCGTCGATACCTCCACGACGTTCGTGGAGCCCGGAACGGACCCTGCCGTCCCGCCTGTAAGGATCACCTCGTCGCCGTCTTTCAGGTGCCCGACGTCCCTTGCGGCCTTGACGGCCCCTTTGAAGCGGTCCTCCAGGGAGCCTGCCTGGTCGCCGTGGATCGAGATCACACCCCACACCAGCGCGAGCATCCTGACCGTGTGCTCTATGGGGCTTATGGCCAGGATCTTGTTTGGCGGCCTGAATCGGGCGACCCTGATGCACGAGAGCCCCGTCTGCGTCGAGGTCAGTATGGCCTCGGCCTCGAGGTCTTCTGCGAGCTCGCAGGCCGCGTGGGTGACGGCGTCGTAACGGTCGCCGCGCCCCCAGGAGGCAGAAGCGGGTATGTCCCGCCCGTAGTTGATAGCGCCTTCTGCGGCCCGGCAGATCCGCTCCATCTCCTGCACGCTCTGCTCGGGGAAGCGTCCGACGGCCGTCTCCCCTGAGAGCATCACGGCGTCGGTCCTGTCGAAGATGGCGTTGGCGACGTCGGAGACCTCGGCCCGCGTCGGCCTCGGGTTCCTTATCATGGAGTCGAGCATCTGGGTGGCGACGATTATCGGCTTTCCCAGACGCCTGCAGCGGGCGACCATGCGCTTCTGCTCTATGGGAACTCTCTCGGCGGAGAGCTCGACGGCGAGGTCCCCGCGCGCGACCATTATGCCGTCCGAGGCCACGATGATGTCCTCGATGTTGTCTATGGCCTCGTGCTTCTCGATCTTGGAGATGACAGGCGCGTTGCCGCCGAACTCTTCGATCCTGTCCTTGACCTCCCTGACTTCATCGGCCGTGCGCACGAAGGACATGGCCACCCAGTCAGGATGAAGCTCCTCCATCCCGAAACGCAGGTCCTCGATGTCCTTGGGCGTAAGACCTCTTATGGAGAGCGTGGAATCGGGGAAGTTGAGGCCCTTGTGGGATGATACGGGACCGCCTTCCAGGACCTCGCAGACGACCTCGCCGTCCTCGATGCTCTCGACCCGCAACCCGATGAGGCCGTCGTCTATGAGCAGCCGGTGCCCCGCACGAACGTCCTCTGCCAGGTTCTCGTACGAGGTGGAGAGCCGGCTCGCGTCCCCCGTAAAGTCCCCTGGGGCTAGCACTATGCGGCTGCCCTCCACGAGCTCAGTACCGTCCTCCACATCGCCGGTGCGGATCTTCGGTCCCTGGACGTCCTGCAATATGGCGACGTTGCGTCCCAGTTCGTCCGCGACGCCACGTACTATCTCCGCGTTCTTCAGGTGCATGCTGTGCTCGCCGTGGGAGAAGTTGAACCTCGTAACGTCGACCCCGGCGCGGATCAGGGACCCGATAGCCTCCTCGGTGGAGGTGGCCGGGCCCAGCGTCGCGACTATCTTGGTCCTGCGCAAAATCAGGCACCCTTCCCTGTCTTCACCCTTGGATTGAAGGCCGCCCGGCCAGGGTAGAAGGCGGCGCTTCCGAGGGCCTCTTCAATGCGCAGGAGCTGGTTGTACTTGGCCACGCGCTCACCGCGGGCCGGTGCTCCTGTCTTGATCTGGCCTGCGTTCACGGCCACGGCTAGGTCGGAGATCGTCGCGTCCTCCGTCTCCCCGCTGCGGTGGCTGATCATGGTCGTGTAGCCGGACTTGTGGGCAAGTTCCATGGTCTCGAACGTCTCCGTGAGCGTGCCGATCTGGTTGACCTTCACGAGGATGGAGTTCGCGACGCCCTCATCTATTCCGCGGGCGAGTATCTTCGGGTTGGTCACGAAGAGGTCGTCGCCGACGAGCTGGACCCTGTCGCCGAGCCGCTCGGTGATCATGGCCCACCCATCCCAGTCGTCCTCCGCGAGGCCGTCCTCGATGCTCAAGATGGGAAACTCGTCGCAAAGTCCCGCGTAATAGTCAACCATGTCCTCCCGGGAGAGCTTCTTACCCTCACCGGCAAGGTTATACTCGCCGTCCTCGTAGAACTCGGATGCCGCCGGGTCGAGCGCGAAGGCCATCTGGTCTCCCAGGGCGTACCCGCTCCTCTCGACGGCCTCGGAGATAAGCCCGAGCGCCGCGCCGTTGCTCTCCAGGTCGGGCGCGAACCCGCCCTCGTCGCCGATGCCGCCTGAGAGACCCCTCTCGGCGAGAAGCTTCTTGAGATCCTGGTAGACCTCGGTGACGGAGCGGAGTGCATCTGAGTACGTGTCGAACCCGACGGGCACGACCATGAACTCCTGGAAGTCAACGTTATTGGCCGCGTGGGCCCCCCCGTTCATGATGTTCGCGCAAGGTACGGGGATGGTGTAAGCCCCAGCCCCGCCGAGGTAGCGGTAAAGGGGAAGCGCGGAAGCTTCCGCCGCGGCCTTCGCCGCAGCCAGAGAGATGCCCAGCATCGCGTTGGCCCCAAGACGCCCCTTGTTCTCTGTGCCGTCGGCTTCGATCATGGCGAGGTCGAGGGTCCTCTGGTCGGCCGCGTCAAGCCCGACGACCACCTGCGCCAGCTCGGTATCCACGTTCTCGGCGGCGTCCAATACGCCCTTGCCGCCGTAGCGGTCCTTCTCTCCATCCCGCAGTTCGACGGCCTCGTTCTGGCCCGTCGAAGCCCCGGAGGGGACCGATGCGCGGCCAACGAAGCCGCTCACCGTGGCAAGCTCCACCTCTACCGTCGGGTTTCCCCTGGAGTCCAGGATCTCACGCCCGTGGACCGCGACGATCTCCGTCATATTCCTCCCCGATTTCAGGTCTCAGGTATCAGGTTTTGCCTTCTGGTACCTTACCGGCACTCGCAGACCTTTATCCGACATCACCGATTCTTACCAACGACCAGCCTCTTGCAAACCATTCTGCGCGTAACTGTACGCGCTAACGCCGCGTCGCGCCACCAATTTGCCTGAAACCTGATGCCTACCCTTGATCCGCCGGTCCGTAGCCTTTGAGGTACTTGACGTCGCGTTGTTTTTTCTGCTCCTCTAACCACTTGCTGAAGGCCTCCGACTGCTTCTCGGTGGAGAGCTGGGACCTTATCTGCGACTCGACCTCGCTCAGGGGACGGGTCTGTTTGGGCTTCGCCTCCGTAACCTCGAGGATATGGTAGCCGAACTGGGTCTTGACAGGGCCGACGATCTCACCCTTCTCGGCCCCGAAGGCCGCCTCCTCGAAGTCGGGGACGGTCTCGCCCTTGCCAAGGCAACCGAGGTCACCGCCCTGCTCGGCGCTGCCCGGGTCCTGGGAAAATTCCTTGGCCAGCTTCGCGAAGTCCCCGCCGTCTTCGAGCTGTTTCTTTACGTCCTCGGCCTTCTGCTTCTGGTCCTTGTTGAAGAGGACGTGCCTGACGCAGACCTGCTCGGGGGTCGTGAACTGGGCCTCTTTGTTCTTCTCATAGTACTTCTGGATCTCTTCGTCTGACGGCTCCGCGTTACCGGCCACTTTCTGCTGCACCTTCTGGACAGGGAGGTTCTCACGGATGTCATCGCGCAGTTGGTCTTCCGTGACGTTGTTTTGTTTCAGGGCCTGCTCGTAGGCCTCCTGGTTGCTCATGTCCTGCCCGGAAGAGCGGGCCTGGTCTCCGACCTGCTCTTTGATCTTCGAGACCTCCTGGTCTACCTCTTCGTCCGAGACGGTTATGTTGTGCTCTTTGGCATAGGCCTTCGCTATCTCGATGCCGACGAGCTGGGGCATGATCTGCTGTATGGCCGCCTCGTATTGCGGATCGTCTTTGGAGAGATTGCCGAAACCGCTCTGCTCGGCGAACTCATCCAACTCCCCCTGCGTGACGTCGCCACCCTCGAAGGTCGCAATCTTCTTGGCCTGGGAGTCGGTGTTGGCCTGCGGCTCGGCGGACTTGCAACCCACAGAGACGAACAATAACGCGCCCAGTAAGAGAGAGGCGTACAACATCCTGTTGACGAACAGCTTGCTCAAGACGACGGAGATCCTAACTGTATAGATGCCAGAGACCGCTCGGGATTATAGCACGCAGGGCAACGGATTCGGCCTTCTAGCGGGACCGCACGAGCGCCCGAAGCGACTCCTCTGCCAGCGTGAGGGGGTCCAGCTCAGGGGCGCGCACCGATGTCCTGCCCGTCCTCGTCGTAACGGTACCCCCCGTCGCCCTCCTTATGAGGGCTGGGGCCGCCGGGCCTTCCGTGGCCCCCGTGACCGTGAGGTTGCCCGAGCGGTAGGTCACGGAGCTGGCCCCGGCCTCACGCGCCAACAGCTTGACCCGCGAGAGGCCGAGCAGATTCCTGGCCGGCTCAGGGAGCTCCCCAAAACGGTCGACGAGCTCCTCGGCCAGGTCTTCCACCTCGGCGAGAGAGCCCATACCAGAGGCCCTGCGGTAGAGGTCGACGCGTTCGATCTCATCCATGACGTACCCTGGCGGCAAATAAGCGTCGAGCGTGAGCTCCACGATAACGGGCCGCTCCTCGATGCTCTCTTGCGGCTCGCCTTTGGCGGCAGCGACGGCCTCTTCCAGAAGGTTGAGGTACATCTCGAACCCGACGGCCGCTATGTGCCCTGACTGCTCGGCGCCGAGAAGGTTTCCCGCGCCCCTGATCTCCAGGTCTCGCATGGCTATGGCGAACCCGCTCCCAAGCTCTGTGAAGTCCATCAGGGCTTCGAGCCGCTTCTGCGACTCCACGGTCGCCCCAAGGGGGGCAAACAGGTAAGCGTAGGCCTGCTCCCTGGAACGACCGATCCTACCCCTCAGCTGGTAGAGCTGGGCAAGCCCCATCGCGTCGGAGCGGTCTACGATCAGGGTGTTCGCCGTGGCCACGTCGAGCCCGCTCTCGACGATGGTCGTCGTGACGAGGACGTCGGAGCGTCCGTCGAGGAAGTGCTGCATCACCCCTTCGAGCGTCCGCTCGGGCATCTGCCCGTGCGCCGTGACGAACCTGACCCCAGGCAAGAGCTCCCGCAGCCTCTCGGCGACCTCCTCTATGCTCTCGACGCGGTTGTGGACGAAGAAGGTCTGCCCGCCGCGGGCGACCTCCCGCTCTATGGCATGCATTACGAGGTCCTCCTCGTAAGGACCAACATGGGTGAGGATGCTGCGGCGTCCGGCGGGAGGGGTTTCGATCACGCTTATGTCGCGCAGGGAGGCGAGCCCCATCTGCATGGTGCGTGGTATCGGGGTCGCCGTCAGCGTAAGCACGTCCACGGAGGCCTTGTACTCCTTGATTCGCTCCTTGTGCCGCACGCCGAAGCGCTGCTCCTCGTCAACCACGATGAGCCCGAGGTCTTTCGGACGAATCTCCGCCCCAAGCAGCGCGTGCGTCCCGACGAGGACGTCGACCTCACCGGCCTGGAAGTCGGCGAGTATTCTGCGCCTGGCCCCCGGCGACGTGAAGCGCGAGAGGCTCTCGACCCTGACGGCGTAGGACCCTAGCCTCTGCTTGAAGGTCCGCTCGTGCTGCTGCACGAGGATGGTCGTAGGGGCCAGCATCATGGTCTGCTTGCCCGCGAGCGCGGCCTTGAAAGCTGCCCTTACGGACACTTCGGTCTTGCCGAAGCCGACGTCACCGCAGACCAGACGGTCCATCGGGTGCGGCCTCTGCATGTCGGTCTTGACGGCGGAGATGGCGGCCTCCTGGTCAGGGGTCTCCTGGTAAGGGAAGCCCTCCTCGAGCTCCCTCTCCCACTCCCCGTCCTCGGGAAACGCGAAGCCGGGGGCTGACGCCCTCTGGGCGTGCAGCCTGAGCAGCTCGCCGGCGAGCGCCTTGACCCTTTTTCTGACCCTGTCAGTGACCTGCGCCCACGTCGCGCCGCCGAGCTTGTCGAGACGGGCCCCTTCGCCCCCGACGTACTTGTGCAAGAGCTCCATCTGCTCGTAGGGGACGAAGAGCGTGTCACCCCCGCGGTAGCTAACCCGCATGTAGTCGCGGGTGGCGCCGAGTACCTCCTGCGCCACGAGGCCCTCGAAGCGACCAATCCCCTGCAGCTCGTGCACGACCAGGTCCCCGAACTTCAGATCCGCGAACGAGGCAAGCGACCGGCCCCCCGAACGGCGGCGCGCCTCACGCCGGCGACCGAGAAGCGAGTCCCTCCTGAATACGGCGATACCTCCATCGGGATAGGTAAACCCCTCCTCGACCTCCCCTGGCACAGCGTAGAGCCCGGGCGGCAGGGAGGCGTCGACCCGCCCGGCCTCACGCATGGTGCGGTTGATCTCCCCGAACGCGTACACCGTCCGCCTCGCCTCCCCGCGCGAGGAGCATGCGACGAAGACGGCGACCCCACCCTCAACCAGCGAGTCTAGCCTGCGGGCCGCCTCTCTCAGGGTGTCTGAGAAAGCCGCGACCGGCGGAGCTGAGACAGTTTCGACTACCTCGCCCAGCGAGAACTCCACGTCGGGAGCCGGCAAGTCTCTGTCGTAGAGGTCGGGGACGGGGCCGTCCACCTCCTCACGTACGTCCTCCTGTGGCTCCTCGCGCCAGACCTCGACGCCCTCTGGCAGCAGACTGCGCGGGGAGATGGGGTTCAGGTCAAGCAGGAGCCGGTCGAGGCCGGGGACGCGCACGCCGCGGCGGGCCTCTTCGGGGAGATCTCCGTCCGTGGCCGCGAGGCCGGCAAGGTCGCCTTCGCGGGCGGCGTAGACCGTTACGACTTCCAGCTCGCGCACGACGCGCTGGGTCGCAAGAGAGACCGCGCGGACGCTTTCTATCTCATCCCCCCACCACTCCACCCGCACGGGCGAACGCCTGGTGCTCGGGAACACGTCAGCGATCCCACCACGTACCGCGAACTCGCCGGGCCTGGAGACCCGGTCAACCCGCTCGTAGCCGAGGGACACCAGCCGCTCCAGGGTCGCGTCGAGCTCTATCTCGGTAGCCGCGGCGAGTTCCAGCGGCTCATAGAGCGGCGTGCGCTCCATAAAGGCCAGCGGCCCGGCCACCACGACGCTTGCCGAACGCAGCGAACGCAACGCCCTCTGACGCCGTCCGACGCGGGTTATAGCGGGGTCGAACACGTCGCCGTAGGGGACGCCGCGGGAGGGCAGGTGTACGACTGGGCCTTTGGTGAAGACCGTAGCCTCGCGGGCGTATCGCTCCGCCGTCTCCTCGCTCGCGGCGAGGAGTAGCGCGGGACGACCTCCGCTCGCGGCCAGGTAGGAGCGAATCCTGCGTGGGGCCCTCAGGGATCTCGTCTGTGTCTTTTCGCTCACCTGTGGATTTTACCGCCTGAGGTTGGATCTCAAGTGAGAACATCCACCCAGAGCATTCGTCTCTGGGATAATCCCTCGGGTTGGGTCACGAACCCTGGAGGATCTCTCTATGTCCATTCTCGACGAGTTGAACGAGCGCGGTATCGGAACCCTGCCAGGGCTGATCGGGCTTGAGATAGTACGGGCGGAGGAAGGCAGGCTCTCGAGTCGTCTGGATCTGCGCGACGAGCTAATGGCCCCGAACGGCTACCTGCACGCCGCGACGGTGATCGCCCTCGCCGACACCTCGTGCGGCTACGGGACCTTCGTGAACCTGCCGGAAGGCGCGCAGAGCTTCACCACGATAGAGCTGAAAAGCAACTTCGTCGGGACCAAACGTGAAGGTGCGATCGCCTGCGAAGCGGAGCTCGTCCACGGCGGCCGCACGACGCAGGTGTGGGACGCCACGGTTACAGACGAGGAGGGCGGCAAACCTATAGCGCTCTTCCGTTGCACGCAGATGATCCTCTACCCCCGCTGAACGTCTGGTCGAGCAAGCCTTGAACTTCCTACTTGAGTTCGGGCTCGCGCTTCCTGAAAGAGATCCCGGTGATGAGGACGACGCTGGAGAGGATGATACCTAGCCCGGCGAGCGTACCAGGCCCGAAGGGCTCGCCGAGGAGCAAGACGCCGAACACAAGTCCGAAGACCGGCACGAGCAACGTTACGGTAACGGTGCTCGTCGGCCCGACGTTCTCGATGAGGCGGAAGTAGATCAGGTAAGCAACAGCCGTCGAGAGCAAGGCCAACCCGAGCACGCAGAGCGCCACGGATGAAGACGGCACTTCTCCAGGAGGACTAACAGCAGACAACGGCAACAGGAGGGCCGTCGCCGCCGTCAACTGCCCGATAGCCATCCCGAGAGGCGGGATGCCGGAGAACGACCACCTGGCGTAGGTAGCTCCCAGGGCGTACGAGAGCGAAGCGATCAGCATAGCCGCCACGGACAGCAGGACGATCCCGCCCAGGGGGAGCGGGTCCCAGCCCACGAGCACGGTTACACCGACGATCCCGAGAACTATCCCGACGACCTTCCTGGCCGTCAGGGCATCGCCCATCCACACAGCCGCCACCATCGCCGTGAACATCACGGTGGTCGAGTTCAGGATGGCGGCGAGGGAGGCCGTCAGGTGTATCTCAGCGGCGGAGATCAGGCAGAAAGGCACGGCCGCGTTGAGGAACCCCAGAGCCAGGAACGACCTCCACCTGCTTCGTATCTTCGGCAGGCGGCCAGCGACGATAGCATAGAGGAGCAACGCCGTGGCGGCGAGCCCGACGCGCAAGCCCACGAGCAAGAAAGGCCCAAGCGCTGGCACGGTGACGCGGATGAACAGGAAAGAGGCTCCCCACAACGCTCCTAGCAAGACGAGGCCTGCAAAATCCCTCGGTCTCACAAACACTCAATTCAGGCAGAGCATCTGAAGGCTCATCGTTCGGTTGCCGTGAGCACCCTGGTCTCGTGCTCGAGCAAACGCACTTTCAAATGCAGTCCGCCGTTGAAGCCGCCGAGCGTGCCATCAGCGGCGATGACACGGTGACATGGCACGACTACGGGCATGACGTTGCGGGCGTTGGCACTACCGACGGCCCTCGCCGCGCCCGGACGCCCGAGGGCGTCGGCGACCTCCCCGTAGGACCTTGTCTCGCCGAATGGGATGCGCGTCAGCTCCATCCAGACGGTTTTCTGCCATTCCGAACCGGCGAGCGCCAGGGGCACGTCGAAGGTTTTACGCCGCCCGTTCGCGTACTCGTACAACTCTTTTCGCACACCTTCGGTCCTCGTCTCGTCCGTCACCACGGTGTAACCTTCGTCCTTGAGGTCCTCCTCCATGACCGGACCGTAGTCACTCTCCACGAAGTGCAGGCGCATCAGGGCCCCGTCTTCGTCTACCGCGAACGCGAGCGGACCGGCGGGGGACTGTATCTCGTCGAGGTATGCTTTCACGATATCACCTCTCTGCTTTGTCGATCTTATCTTACTGATCCGCGAGGCTGGCCCACAGGTGCTGAGTGGCGTAGGCGCGCCACGGCCTCCACCCTTCGGCGAGGGCTGTTACGCTCCGCGGGTCGCCCGCATAGCCCAGTCTTTCGATGGCCCGCCTGACCCCGAGGTCCGAGGGCAGGAACGCGTCAGGGTCGCCGAGCGCCCGCATCGCGACATAGGAGGCGGTCCACGGCCCGATCCCACGCAGCGCCAGCAACCGCCCCTCGACCTCCTCACGGTCAGAGCCTGGGTCGAGTGAGATCCCACCCCCGTCCAGCGCACGAGCGAGACCCCGCAAGGTCTCGCAACGGGCCCCAGGCACGCCGAGCCCGTCGAGGGCCGCCCCCGCCACAGCATGCGGCTCGGGAAAGAGATGCGTGAGCCCTTCGCCTTCCGTGACCAACGACTCGGGAAGAGGTTCCCCGCAGCGGGCAACAAGCCGGCCGGCGAGCGTGCTGGCGCTTGCCACGGAGACCCGCTGGCCCAGCACAGCCCGAAGGGCGAGCTCGGCGCCTTCTACGCTGCCTGGCACGCGCCGCCCCGGCTCACGGCGAACGATCGCACCGAGCAACGGGTCTGCCCCGAGTGTGTCGGCGACGGCGACAGGGTCGGCGTCGAGGTCGAGGAGCCCACGGCAACGCTGTACCGTGGTACCGAGGTCCTTTAAGTCCCCTAGCCTGAGCACACAACGAACGTGGTCGCCGCCGTCGGAGAGGGCAACCGTACCCCCGCCGTGCGGCAGGCGCAACGTACGCCGGTAGGTCTCCCCGTCGAAAGCCTCCACGCCGGCTACCACGCGCGTACCGAGGAAGTGCAGCATACCGTTAGCGTCGAACGGCATCCTGAAGGGCAGTCGGAGTGGGATCTCACCAGGTACACCCTCGCCGCGCTGCCCCCTATCGCGACGCAGCTCTCTCGGGGTGGCTGCGAAGACCTCGCGGATCGTGTCGTTGAACTGGCGGATGCTCGCGAAGCCCGCGGCGAACGCCACCTCGGTGATGGGTAGCTCGGTGGTCTCGATGAGGAGCCGCGCGGTGTTGGCGCGCCTGGCCCGGGCGAGCGCGAGCGGTCCGGCACCGACCTCGGCAGCGAGCAGCCGGTTCAGGTGGCGCTCCGTGTAGCAGAGGCGCCGCGCGAGCCCGGCCACACCCTCCCTGTCCACGACGCCGTCGGAGATCAGACGCATAGCCCTCGCAACGAGGTCGGCCCTAACGTCCCACTCGGGCGATCCTGGCACCGCGTCTGGCCTGCACCGCTTGCAGGCGCGAAAACCTGAGCACTGCGCCGCTGCCGCCGTCGGAAAAAAGCGCACGTTATCGCGCTTCGGCGTCACGGCCGGACAACTGGGCCGGCAGTAGATCCCCGTCGATGTGACGGCGACGTAGAACCATCCGTCGAAGCGGGCGTCGCGGCCACGTACGGCGCGATAACGATGTTCGAAATCCTTCAGCACTCACCGATTGTCGCACTCACAAGGCAAAATTACTGGCGGAAATCGGACATCGGCGTCATCCCAGCCCCCCCTACTGGACGAGGTACTTATCGGTCAGCAGCTTGTCCACCTTGACGAACTTCCGGCCCGACCCTTCGTAGTGGTCGATGATCCCTGGCAGCGCCTGCGCGTCTTGTGGGTGGATGTCGTGCATGAGTAGCACCTCGTCGCGGTCCTGCCTGCGTCCGGCCTCGTCCTGGCTGATGACGTTTCGGACTATGCCTTCAGGATAGCCAGCCAGCAGGTAGTCCTGCGGGTCGATGGTCCAGGTTACGGGGAAGAGTTGCTGCTGACGGACGACCCTGCGGAAGGCCGGCAGCGCATCCGAGCCCTCGAAGTAAGGTTCACCGTACGGCGGCCGCATAAGCGCCATCTGGTGGTGATATCCGAGGGCTTCGTCGACGGCCCTCTGGGTGCTCTGCAGCTCGAGGCGCATCTGCTCGGGGCTCAGGTAGGACATGTCGGCATGGTCGTAGGTGTGGTTGCCTATCGTGTGGCCTTCGTCCACGATCCGCCGCAGGAGGCCTGGGTTCTCCTCGACCTGGCGGCCAACCACGAAGAAGGTGGCCTTTATGTGATGCTCCCTCAGCGTGTCTAGGATCAAGGGCGTAATGCGTGGGTCGGGGCCGTCGTCGAACGTCAGGGCGATCTTACCCTGTAAGGTCGCAAGCTTTCCGCTGGTCGCCAGGTCGGGCGAGTGGTCCCGGGCTTCCGCAGCGGTCCAGACCTGCCCCATGTCCGGCGGTGGTGGATCCGGAAGATCGGGAAGGGTCCCGGCCTCCACGGACGAGACAGGCTGCACGTACCCCAATTGAGACGAGGAGGTTCCAGGGGTCGGCACAACCAACGAGAGAAGTCCCAGGGCAAGGACGAGCGTGAGGACGAACGCGGCGCGTCGAGCCACAAGGCGGCGTCGGCGGGCGCGCTGGAAAGCGGCGGCGCGTAACTTCGGAATGGACTTCGAAGGTCTCCCTGAGGTGGGGGGCGCGCGCCACCCCTCGGCCCGCAACCCCCTCGCCCAGCCCAGGCCACTCGAGCAGAACACCCGACTCCC
>JBBPYN010000079.1:0-23201 GCA_038199875.1 Rubrobacterales bacterium | reverse complement strand
TCAGAGACCTACAGCTCCCTCCTGATCCTCGGTGCTCTCCTTCTGCGAAGCCTGCGTCGTCGCGGACGGTCGTTTCGCCGCCCTCCACTCCCGCTCCAGCAACTCCAGAGCCTGCCACACCCTTCTGTTGGCGTCCCGACATGGCACCCTCACCCCTTCGACGAGTTCCTCGGTTGGCTCACCTTCTCCTGCGGCTCCCATACCCCATCTGCCTCCTTCATCCGTGGGGTTCCCGGCTGGGATAGGGAAGTGTACGCCGGTTCGGAGTCGGGCGGTGAGTCACCCGTACGTAGAGCCCGCTTATCCTTCGCTAGAGGCATCCGACGTGCTGGAGGAATGGTCAGATCAGTGGTGAAGGCTACCCGTTCTTGGTTTGTAAACGGAACGGCTCTACGTCAGAAGCCGCTACTCGTTTCGGCGCCTGTGCTCCTCTTTCATCTCGATGTATCTGTCGTCCGTCCTCGCGCGATCGTAGAGCGTCTTAAATATGGATGCGCACTGCAGCTTCTCCTGATCCGGCTCTTCGAGAGGCCCGGTCTTGTTGCCACCCTTGTATTTCGCGTAGCGCAGGCTCCTCGTCCACCCCATCTGCAGATACTTCCTGGCGACGTCCATCCCCACGAAATCGCCGTCCGAACGATACTCGAGGAACTTCTGGTATATGGCTTCTGAAGATTCGCTGGCGGCCTCTTCGTCCTTGAACTTCCACAGTGGCAGTAGCTCGCCCTTGTACGGCTCGGCGTGGAAGACGCCCTGCTCTCCGCGGCCGATCCTGTACTCCTCGGGATGCTTTCTCAAATCCACGCCATCGTACGGATAGCCCATGCAACCCCTTATACCCAGTCGACGCGCTGATTCTTCCACGTACCTATTCAAAGCTCTTGACTGAACGTTCTATCAGGGGTAGAGTACTTGATTAAACGATCAACAAAGGGGCATTTTGGCAGAGGAGTCAGACAGGCGGGCGCAGATCCTGGAGGCGGCTTTCGAGGAGTTCTCTGCGAAGGGTTTCAAGGGGGCGACGATCAAGAGCATTGCGCGGGCGGCGAATCTGCAATCTCCGGCGTTGATCTACTGGTATTTCCCCGACAAGGAGGCCCTCTTTCGGGAGGTTCTGGGGACCAGGATCCCGCTTCTGCGCGCGGTGCGAGACACCGCCAGCCTGCTCGACCTTCCGCCGGAAAATGTTCTGCCGAGCATCGCGAAGAGATACCTCTCGACGTTTGACAGTCGGGCCACCCAACGGATGGCGCGGTTGCTCGTCGGGGAGGCCATGAGGCGGCCAGAGGTGGCCGAGATCTTCGGCAACGCCGTAATACAGCGGGTGCTCGGGTTCCTCAAGAGTTACATGGCCCGCCAGGTCGAGCTCGGCAGGCTCAGGCCGCACGATGTCAGGGCCAGCGCCAGGGCGTTTATAGGGATGCTCATTCCCCAGGCTGGGGGCAAACTGTTCCTCCCGGCCATAAGAGAAGACGGCCTGACCGACGACGAGCACGTCGAGGCCGTCGTCGGCATCTTCTTGCTTGGACTCGAAAGGAAGGAGGACGAGGAATGAACGCCATAGAGGTTTCCGGGTTGGCCAAGAAGTACGGTCGGTTCGAGGCGTTGCGGGGCGTGGACCTCTCGGTTGGTCGGGGCGAGGTGTTTGGCCTCGTTGGGCCCAACGGGGCCGGCAAGACAACCCTGATCAAGGCACTCGTCGGGGCCTTGCGTCCCTCCGGCGGCGGGGTGCGGGTCATGGGGTTGAATCCTCTGCAGGACAGGGCCGAGTTGAGGCGTAGGATCGGGTACATGCCCCAGGGTCCGGCGCTCTACGATGACCTCTCCGCAAGGGGCAACATCGCCTTCTTCGGCGCAGCCCACCGCACCGAGAACCTGCGCAAGAGGGTGGATGAGGTACTCCAATTCACCGACCTCTCGGAGCGGGCGGACGATCCCGTGCACACCTTCTCAGGCGGGATGAAGCGGAGGGTCTCGCTCGCCTGCGCCCTGGTCCACGGTCCTGAGGTCATCTTTCTGGACGAGCCGACGGCCGCCGTTGACCCGCAGCTAAGGAGCCGGTTCTGGAAGACCTTCAGGGAGCTCGCCGGGAGTGGGACGACGCTGTTTATCAGCACGCACCTGATGGACGAGGCGGTGCTCTGCGACCGCATCGCGATACTGCGCCAGGGCGGCCTCATCGCCACGGATACCCCCGGAAGCATTATCGAGAGGGGCGAGACCCATCTCGTGGTAGAGCGGGATGGCAGTGAGGAGAAAGAGACCATCGGCGGTCGTCCCGAGGACCTGGCAGCGGCGCTCCGTCCCTACGGGCTGCAGCGGGACGTGACGGCCGTAGATGTGGAGACCGACACTTTGGAGGCTGTCGTTCTATCGCTGATCGAGAGAGAGGAGGTGGGGTAATGCGCCGGACGTTCATCATCGCGGGGAGGGTCGTGAGGCAGCTAGTCAGGAACCCGAGGCTCCTCGTGCTCTCAGTGGCGGCGCCGCTCGTGATCGTGTACTTCCTCAAGGTCTTCTTCGACACTTTGCCCCCGACCTTCGACGTGGCGCGCTACGCCGTGCCGGTCGCGGCTTTTGTGGTCCACTTTCTGGCCTTCTTGCTGTGCGCCATCGCGCTCGTGCAGGAGAGAACGATGGGCACCATGGAGAGGATGTTCATAAACGGCTTCAGACGCACGGAGGTGATCGCGGGTTACGTCCTCGGCTTTCTGGGGCTCGCGACCTTCCAGGCCGTCGCCGGGCTGGCTGAGGCGATCTGGCTCTTCGAGCTTGACTACGACGGGGAGACGCTCGTGATGCTTTTCGTGGTCGTGTGGCTCCTGGCTATCGCCTCCGTGATGCTTGGCATCTTCATCTCTACGTTTGCACGTCACGAGGGGCAGGTCTTTCCTTTCGTGCCCTTGATCATACTGCCCTCCGTCTTCCTCTCAGGCCTTCTAGTCGACGTCGACGAGTTGCCGACCTGGGCCGATTGGCTGGGGCACGTATTCCCACTGTTCTGGGCCAACGATGTGATCCAGGACCTCATCGCATCGGGCTGGACGTTCGACGACGTGCAGAGGAGCCTCGCCGTGCTCGCCGGCTACAGCGTAGTCTTGCTCCTGCTCGCATCCCGCACGCTCAGGGAGGTCGAGTAGGTCTTGTCGGGGCAGAGAGGAGAAACGGATGAACGAGCCGGAGAACGGTGACCCTGGACTGATACTGCCCTTCACGGCAATAGACAGGGTTATGCTACCTGTTGTCGGCGGCAAGACGGCGAACCTCGGCGAGCTGGTTATGGCTGGATTTCCTGTGCCTCCCGGGTTCTGTGTCACCACGGCGGCCTACGACCTGGTGGCCGCAGACGCCGGACTGGAACCGACGCTTGCCACGCTCTCAGGGGCGCGGCCAGATGACACGTCGCGCCTGGCAGGGCTCGCCACCGAGGCGAGATCCCACATATTAGAAGCAGTCATCCCTGACGTTCTCGCGCGGGCCATTGCAGCGGCGTACGGGGATCTGGGAGACGGCACGCCAGTCCCCGTGGCCGTCAGGTCCTCGGCCACTGCCGAAGACCTGCCATCCGCGAGCTTCGCAGGTCAGCAGGACACGTACTTGAACCTCGTCGGCGTCGAGTCCGTGCTAGACGCGGTGCGCCGTTGCTGGGCCTCGCTCTGGACAGACCGCGCCGTCAGTTACCGGGCTACGAACGGGATCGACCCGCACGGGGTGCGTCTCGCCGTCGCCGTGCAGCGTATGGTCGACGCGTCGGTCGCAGGCGTCCTATTCACCGCGAACCCGGTCACGGGGAAGCGCCGACAGGCAGTGATAGACGCGAGCCCTGGCCTCGGCGAAGCCGTCGTCTCGGGGATGGTCAACCCGGATCACTTCGTCACGAATACCGCGACCGGAGAGATCGTCGAGCGCCGCCTGGGAGACAAGAAGGTAGCCATCATGGCCGGCTCGGGTAGCGGCACCGAACGGGTCGAGCTCACCTCAGGCGAGGATGAATCCTCCCTCTCGGACGATCAGGTCCTCGCGCTGGCAAAGCTGGGGGAGCGGGTCGAAGAATACTACGGGTCACCGCAGGATACGGAGTGGGCGATAGACGACGATGGTGGGATCTGGCTTCTGCAGGCGCGTCCGATCACCACCCTCTTCCCCCTGCCGGCGAAAGCCCCGAAGGACGAGGATGCTCTGCGCGTCTACTTCTCTTTCAGCGTCGCCCAGGGTGTCTACCGCCCGCTGACACCGATGGGCCTCCAGGCGTTCCGACTCATACTCTCGGCGGTGGCCTCGCTGGCAGGCCGTCCACCGCGCGACCCATACGAAGGCCCTGCCTTCTTCACGGAGTCCGCCGGTCGGATCTTTATTGACATAACCCCCGTGCTGCGCAGCGAGCAAGGACGCAGGCTCTTCGGGCGGGTGATGCAGAACATGGAGGCGCGGTCAGTCCCTATCATCCAACACCTGGCAGCGGATCCTCGCCTGGCCACAGCGCCGACGCCCTGGTCGGCCGTCCTTCGCGCTGTGCTGTCTGTATTCGTGCGGGGACGCATTCCCCCGCGTGTCCTTGGGGCGCTCGCGCGCCCGGAGAAGGCGAGGTCCCGTGCAGCACGCGTCGAGGCGCATTTTCGCGCGGCGTACGACGTGCCCCCAGATGCTGCCGAGCACCTCTCCGCAGCCGAGCGCCTGCTGCGAGACGGCCCGCCGGAGATACTGTCCAGCGTAACCCCTGGCTTTGCCGCCGGCCTCGCGACCAACGCCCTCGCAGGCAAGCTCCTCGGAGACCTCGCCACAGAAGACGAAAAGCGGGTGGCGACGCGCGCCCTCCCGCACAATCCGACGACGGAGATGGATCTGGCCCTCTGGACGCTCGCCAAAGAGGCGCGCGCCGACCCGGATATCGCCACGACTCTGGGTGAGACTCCGCCGGAGCGTCTGGTGGAAGAGTACAGGGACGGTCTCTTGCCCCCGAAGCTCCAGACGGGTCTCGAACGTTTTCTGCGCCTCTACGGGCATCGTGGGGTAGCCGAGATCGACGCTGGTCTGCCCCGCTGGTCTGAGGACCCGACATACATCATGGGCATGCTGGCGAACTACCTACGCCTTGACGATCCGCGGTCTGCCCCTGACGTCCAGTTCGAACGGGCGACGCGCGAGGCCGAAGAGATGGTCGCCGGGCTGACGCACCGCGCCGCGGGCAAGGGACGTCTGCGCGGGACGCTGGTCGGGTTCCTACTGCGACGTGCCAGAGAGCTGTTGGGAATGCGGGAGATGCCCAAGTTTTGCATCGTCCTGCTCATGGCGCATGCCAGGGAGCATCTGTTAGCGGTGGGTGAAGAACTGGCGAGATCCGGACGACTGGAGAGCGCGGAGGACGTCTTCTTCGTCTCCGTTCCCGAAGCGAGGTCGGGCCTGACTGGCGAAGACCTCAGCCCCCTCGTCCGCGACCGCCGCGCCGTTTACGAGCAGGAGATAGGGCGCAGGCATTTGCCGCGCCTTCTTCTCTCCG
This sequence comes from Rubrobacterales bacterium, assembly GCA_038199875.1. Taxonomy (GTDB): domain Bacteria; phylum Actinomycetota; class Rubrobacteria; order Rubrobacterales; family Rubrobacteraceae; genus Rubrobacter_D. Next base: position 17,704 of record JBBPYN010000079.1, on the reverse strand, counting down.
ACGGCACCGAGCCGGCCCCGGAGACGCACAACGTGACCGCGGAGGGTGTACTACGCGGCACGCCAGCGTCCGGTGGCGTGGTGACCGCGAAGGCGCGTGTGATCCTGGACCCAGGTGAGGCCGACCTGGAGCCTGGTGAGATCCTGGTAGCCCCATCAACGGACCCTGGTTGGACGCCGCTCTTCCTGACAGCAGGCGGCCTCGTGATGGAGATGGGCGGTCCGATGTCCCACGGTGCCATCGTCGCCCGCGAGTACGGCATCCCCGCCGTCGTCGGCGTTCCCGACGCCACGGGGCGCATAACTACAGGACAGCGCATCACCGTGGACGGGTCCTCGGGGGAGATCTCGACGGATCAGGAGGGAGCCTGATGGAGGAGAGACGGTTCATCATCAGGGCCGGGGAGATAGTTGAGCAAGCGCAGCCGTTCTCCCACCCGTGGAACCCGAACTCGGAGATGTTCGGAACACGCCTCGGGGCGAGGACCGGGCTCTCGCGAACCGGCGTAAACTGGATACGCATCCCTGCTGGAAAGGAGTCGTTTGTCTACCACTCCCACTACAGGGAGGAGGAGTGGATCTACATCCTCTCAGGGCGAGGCCTCGCTGAGATAGACGGCGAGGAGTTCGAGGTCACCACCGGTGACTTCATGGGCTTCCCGACGCCAGGCGTGGCACACCATCTCCGCAACCCCTCCGACCAAGACCTCGTCTACCTCATCGGCGGAGAGAACCACGAGGTCGATATAGCGGACTACCCGCACCTCGGGCGGCGTATGGTCCGCCGCGGCCAGGACGTCGAGATCTACGACGTCTCAGACGCCAGGAGCTTCGGTCCGCCGGAATAAGGCGCCGTGCCGATATCCGCACTCAGGCGGAAACTTGTGTACTCCGCGCCGCATGTTCCAGCACGGCGCGAACCTGATCCAACGAGACTCCCGGGAACCACTCCACGAACTCGCCAGTCTGAGCGCCGTCTTCGAGGTTCTCGAAGAGCGCGGCTACCGGAACACGAGTGCCGCGGAATACCCAGCTGCCGCTCGCGAGACCGGGCCTCCTTTCCACAGCGGGGCACGTTGACCAGTCGATCATGGAACGAATGTTAGCATCGTCCCAGAAAACATCTCAACTCCAGATGATCTCAGCCAATTCCAAGAGAAGTCTGTGTCGGGAGAAGGATTGCGAGACCGGTCAATCGTAGCGGACCGGGAGCGAGAAGTGCGGGTCTTTGTGGAGGTTCCAGTACGCATCGCGCAACCGCAGGGTAACGGGGCCTGGTCCTCCTTCGCCGACGGCCTCACCATCCACCGTCGTGACCGGGATGACCCCGCCGGCGGTGCTCGAGAGGAAGACCTCATCCGCGCTCCTGAGCTCATCCGCCGGAACGGGGCGTGCTTCGACAGGGATGCCGTGTTTGTTCGCCAACTCGATTACGGTCCTGCGGGTGATGCCTTCGAGGACACCGCGGTCGGGTGTTGAGATAAAGCCATTCTGCACGGCGAAGACGTTGAAACCGGGTCCCTCTACGACGTTATCTTCCGCGTCGGTCAGGATCACGGTCTCCCCGCCGCGCTCGTAGGCTTCGAGGAGCCCGGTCTCGAGGTCGAGCCAGTGGTAGTTCTTGACCGTCGGGTCGACGGACTCTGGTGCTATGCGCTGCTTGCTGCCGACTACGGCGTGCAGCCCGCGCTCCTGTTTGTCTGGGTCGGCGATCCAGATGAAGGGGACAACGAAGGCGTAGAAGCGGTTCTCACAGTCACGCGGGTCGCGCGAGCCAGGTCTAGGAATTCCACGAGTGCAGATTATCTCGGCGTAGGCGTCACGTAGCCCACTCAACCGAACGCACTCGACGAGGATGTCCCGGATCCCGTCTCTCCCGTAAGGCAGGCTCATACGCAGATGGTCCATCGAGCGCTCGAAGCGGTCGAGGTGATCATCCAGGCGGAAGAAGCTGCCGCGCCAGACGTGGGCCACGTCGTAGGTGGCGTCCGAGCGCAGGAAACCCCAGTCCAGAATAGGAACGCGCGCCTCCGCGACGGGTACGAACCGTCCTTCGACGAAGGCAGCGCCGTTCGCGTACGCGCTGCGCTCCCCTACTCTTGCGCCCTGTTGCGTAATCTCTCTACCCATCTCGGCCTCGTTCCCTCTACGTTTCGTACCATCTTGCGGCGACCGCTCGTGGTTGTCCAGCGATATAGTGGGAGACCGTTGAAAGTTGGGCTGGCTTACCGCTTTCCTACTCTCCGTGTGAACGCTTTTATTTGCGGTGCATAGGGCTAAACGGTAAGCTACGTTGGCGCGGAGAAGGGCCGTACTTTGCGCGCGACGGAACTACAGACTTCTCGGCGTCCTGCGAAGCTAGGAGAACGGGGTATATGTACAAAGAGATCTACGTCCCGGTCGATAACTCGGACTACTCAAACCAGGCGTGCGTCATAGGGGTCGACGTGGCGCGGCAGTTCGGGGGCAGGGTCGCGGGTTGCCACGCCTACGCCGCCAAGATGCACGACGTCCGCTTCCGTCAGATGGAGAGCGGGCTCCCCGAGGAGTTCCGCGACGAGGACGAGATGAAGCGGCAGCGTAAGATCCACGACCAGCTCATCACCAAGGGGCTGGAGATCATCACCGACTCCTATATCGACGTCCTCGAACCACTCTGCGAGAAGTACGACGTCGAGCTGGTCCGACGCTCCCTCGAGGGCAAGAACTTCAAGGTCATCGTCGAGGACGTGAACCAGAACGACTTCGACCTCGTCGTCATCGGCGCGATGGGCATGGCCGCCGTCAAGGATACGGTCCTCGGCACGGTCACTGAGCGCGTCGTCAGGCGCCTGGAGAGGGCTGACACCCTGATCGTCAAGGATCTCGACCGCTCTCCGTTCGAGCATATCGTCGTCGCCGTCGACGGATCGGCCAAGTCGCTCGGCGGGCTCAAGCGGGCGATAGAGCTCGCGCGGGAGTTCGGTGGTACGGTCGAGGCCATAAGCGTCTTCGACCCTTACTTCCACTACGCGATGTTCCACTCAATTGCTGGCGTGCTCTCCAGCAAGGCGCAGAAGGTGTTCCGGTTCAAGCCCCAGGAGCACCGGCACGAGGAGATCATCGACTCTGGACTGGCCAAGATCTACACCGCGCACCTGGAGATCGCCAAGAAGATCGCCGAGGACGAGGGCGTGGAGCTGAAGACGACGCTCTTGGCCGGCAAGCCGTTCGAGCAGACGTTCAAGTACGTGAGCGAGGTAAACCCGACGATGGTCGTGATGGGCCGCATCGGCTACCACTCCGACGACGAGATGGACATCGGCGGCAACACCGAGAACATGATGCGCTTCCTGCCGACGAACGTCCTGATCACCAACTATGAGTACCAGGCCCCCGACCTGTACACCGCGGAAGAGCACATGACCTGGACGAAGGAGGCGCTCGAGCGTCTCGACCGCATCCCCGGCTTCGTCGTCGGGATGGCGACGGGCGCCATCGTCCGCTACGCCATCGAGAAGGGCTATACGGTCATAACCACAGGCGTCATCGACGAGGTCATAAAGAGCATCCTCCCGCCGGGCGCTATGGAGTCCATGCGCGCCATTGGGGACCAGATGCGCGAAGCCGAAGCCATGGGCGAGGAGAAGCCCATAGACTCGCTCTTCAAGGACTTCGACGAGCGTACCGCCGACAGGGAGAAGGCCAGCGGCAACGGCCACAAGAACGGGTCGGCCAACGGCAAGACCAATGGCAACGGCCACGTGACGAAGGAGGAGATCTTCGACGCGGGCCGCGGCGGCTTCGGCAAGAGCGAGGACCAGGGCGACATAGAGGAAATCTCGGCCGAGGTGCAGGGTGAGATCCACCGCGTCGCCCAGGGCGAGGACCGCTTCGAGTGCGACGTCTGCCGCTACGTGGCCAGGGGCAAGCCCGCGAAGTGTCCCGTTTGCGGCTCTGGCCCCACCCATTTCCACGCCATCGACGCCGACATAGCGACCACCGCAGGGGATGAGAACCTGAACCTATCAGAGGTCTACGACGGCAGGGAGCTGCACTGGACCGACGATGCCACGGCGCTACTCGATTCGCTCGAGGAGTGGCAGGAGAGGCGCAGGGTCAAGGCGCGGGTCGAGAAGAGCGCGCTCAAGAAGGGCTACACCACCATTACGCGTGATTACGTCGCGCAGCAGTACCGCGAGGAGACGGGCCGCGAGGCACCTGAAGTCAAGTCAGGCGGCTGCCCCGTCAGCCATGCCAAGCAGCAGGTACAGGAGACCGGCGCCAGTTGCCCCATCGACCACAGCGCCTTCCAGAAGGCAGGAGATCAGGTCCCCGAGGGCGGCTCCAGAGAGTTCGTCTGGACCGATGACGCCATCGAACGCCTGGAGCGGGCACCCAAGGGCTTCATGAGGAACATCTCGCGCAACATGACCGAAAAACTAGCTCGCGAGCGCGGCACGACGCACATCGACCTCGCCCTCGTCGAAGACTCGCTCACGGGAGCGCGTACCTCCATGGAGGACGTCATAACGGGTAAGGTCTCCATCGCCGACCTCGCCAGGGACACGGGTGAGAAGATAGAGGCCGAAGACGGCGAGGCCCCGCACCCGCCGATGACCGTGACGATGGTCTGCACAACCTGCGGCGAGGAGCTGCAGGGCGTCCAGCCACCCGAGGAGTGCCCCGTCTGCGGCGCACCCGGCGAGGATTTCGAGCAGAAGTAGGTTTCAGGCTTTAGGAAATCCTACGGCTGAAACCCAGGAACAAACGCCCCGGTCTCGCGAGTCGGGAACCGGGGCGTTTGTTCCTGGAGCTTGAATCATCGAGCTGCCCCCTGCGCGTATACTCATTTGAGTGCTGCGCTTTGATCGTGTAAGAAGCAAGACGGGGAGATCCTTGATGGAGCACCGGAGCAATGAGGCTCGTGGGGGGACCGAAGGGTGCTGACCAGGGTGCTGGCTGCGATCGGCGTCGGGGTCTGGTGCCTCTTTATCCTGCTCTTCTCGGTAGGGTTCGTTATAGACAGAAGACTTGCCGACGTCGGCATAGTCTGGATCGCCGTCCTCGGCATCGGTGTGGCGGCTCCCGTACTCATGTTGAGGCAGATCAACCGCGCCATCGTGGCGCACGAAGAGTCCCGTCGTACGGTATCTGGCACGAGGGAACAGGAGAAGGAGTTGCTTGGCGCCCTGGAGGAGCGCGGCGGGCTCACCCCCGCAACGGCCGCAATGCGGACCTCGCTCACCGTGGATGAGGCATCGCAGATGCTGGAGGACCTGGCCCGTAAAGGTCACCTGGAACTGCGGATGGACGAAGGAGTCATGGCCTACTCTCTAAGCGAACATGACAGGCGAGAACTGCCTGGCAACGATCCTACGTCCCCACGCGCGGTGGCTGGTGGCAACGGGACATCCCACTGGCTCGAAGATCCGCTGAGCGAGCGCGAGATCGAGGTCCTTAGCCTCCTAGCCTCGGGCAAGACCAACTCGGAGGTGGCCGGGGACCTCTTCGTCTCCGTGGGCACGGTCAAGAGCCACACGGGCAACATCTACCGCAAGCTCGGCGCGAGGAACCGCGCCGAAGCCCTCATGAGGGCACGCGAGCTCGACCTGATCCGGTAGCGTTCGAACCCCTACGCAAGCGCCCTCGTAGAGACGAGGGACCTCGGATTTTCCGCAAGAACAAACCTCCATACCTATCACCTCCTGCAACGCGCCACGAATGAACCCTGTTGAACCACCCAGTTCCAACTGTCGGCCGATGACTCTGTGACCGGTTCAGCCTTACCTTCCGGATAGGGCACATGCAACCGGCAAGGAGGCACCCTTTAATGTCCCGCTTACTACAGAGTCGCACCAGTCGCGCGTTTCAGGCGCAGACAGGGGCAACCTTGAAACCCTTATCTGTTCTGGTCCGGGTGGCGCGGATCTTCTACGCCCTGCTCTCCTCGGGATTCGTCGTCTGCGTCCTGGTCCAGGTGTTCTTCGCAGGCATGGGAGCGTTCGGGGCCGACTGGTCCTATCACGTGGCCTTCGGACATCTACTGGAGCCGCTGCCTTTGCTGATGATCCCCGTGGCCTTCGTCGGTCGGTTGTCGTGGGCACTCAGGCTGCTGCCCCTCGGTCTCATAGTCCTGATCGGCGCGCAGTATGCTCTCGCCAGCGCCACAGTACCCGCTGCCGCGCTGCACCCGGTGAACGCGATACTGATCTTCCTGATCGGCCTATGCATTGCAAGGCGGGCGTGGACAGCCGTGGCCTGGCGAAGGAAGGGGTGAGCGGCGTATGGAGATCTCACGCCGGGAGTTCTTGAGGCTTGGCCTCGTTGCCGGAATAGGCGTCGCCCTACCTTTCGGCGCGTCCGCGTGCTCCGGCGAAGGCTCGACGGGTACGTTGTTGCCGAGCAAGGCGAAGCTACCCGAGCCTTTCGGGGTACCGCTGCCTGTACCCCCCGTGCTCGAGCCCGTGCGCTCCGACACTGGCGCTGACTTCTACGAGGTCACCCAGAAGGCTGGCAGGACCGAGATACTGCCCGGACTTGAGACGGAGGTCTGGGGCTACGATGGGATCTTCCCCGGTCCCACAATAGAGTCTCGCAGCGGACGCAAGATAGTGGTTCGCCAGCACAACGATCTCCCCGTACCCGTCTCCCCCCACCTGCACGGCGGTAGGACGCCGCCAGACAGCGACGGCTACCCCACGGATCTCCTCGTGCCGAAGAAGACGGCCCACGTACGTCCGATGGCCGGCCACGGCCAGATGGACATGGGAGGTTCCCGGCACTTCAAGGACTACGTCTACCCTCTGGAGCAGCGGGCCTCGACCCTCTGGTACCACGACCACCGCATGGACTTCACAGGACCGCAGGTGTGGCGGGGGCTATCCGGTTTCCACATCATCCGCGACGACGAAGAGGACGCCCTACCCCTACCCAAAGGCGAGAAGGACATCCCGCTCATGATCTGCGACCGCACCTTCGATATAGACGGCTCGTTTCTCTATCCATCCCTCGACCCCTCGCTTCAGGACAAACCGGGCGTCGAGGACGACTACATGGACGGGGTCCTCGGGGACACGATCCTGGTCAACGGCGCGCCCTGGCCAGTCCTCGAGGTCTCGAACACCAGGTACCGCTTCCGCATCCTCAACGCCTCGAACGCCCGCCGTTACGAGCTCGCCCTCGAGCCGTCAAGCGGTGCTCCTTTCATCCAGGTCGGCAGCGACGGTGGTCTGCTCGGCGCGCCGGTCCCCCACCGCATCATCCGCATCGCGCAGGCCGAGCGCTTCGACGTGATAATCGACTTCTCCAATTACGATGTTGGCGATGAGGTCACGCTAAAGAACCTCATGGGCGAGGACGGGACCGCAAACGTGATGCGCTTCCGCGTCACCCGCAAAGAGAAAGACGACAGTACGGTTCCACGAAAGCTTGCGGACATGACGGAGTTCGAAGGGTTCGAAGAATCAAGCGCCAGGCGCACGCGCGCGTTTCGTTTTACCCGGGTTGGAGACAACGGCAGGGCGATGTGGGGCATCAACGGCGATCCTTTCGACCCGGGGCTCATGGCGGCGCTCCCTGAGTTGGGGTCTACAGAGGTCTGGCACCTGAAGGCGGCCCCGGCCTCGCACCCGATCCACCTTCACCTGGTCCACTTCAAGGTGCTCTCCCGCAACGGCGGAAGGCCAGGTCCCTACGACGCCGGCTGGAAGGACACTGTTGACCTCACCTCGGGCGAGGAGGCGCGCGTGCTCGTCCGCTTCGACGGCTACAGGGGCCGCTACGTCTTCCACTGCCACAACCTCGAACACGAGGACATGATGATGATGGCCAACTTCGAGGTCGTGTGAGGAGTCGCCAGCCTCGCCAGATATAGAACTGTCATCGTGATCAGGCACGAACCGTTACATCGTTCGCCGAAGAGGCCAGGCCAATGTGCTAGAACAGGCCAGAACACGATATTTGTCAGTAGATTTCAGCGGGGGCGAACGATGGCGAAGACCCACACGGTAACCTTCAAGAAAAGCGGCATAACCATAGACATCGCCGAGGACGAGTACATCCTCGAAGAGGCCGAGGACGCGGGGCTGCATCTTCCATACGACTGCCGCAGCGGCACGTGTACTACCTGCATCCAGAAATGCCTCGAAGGAGAGATAGATCAGGACATGGCATTTGCCATCGGAGACGAGGAGTTGGATCAGGGCCTGCGCCTCATCTGCATCGGCAGCCCCTTATCTGACGTTGTGCTGGACGCATAAACACGCCTGCTCCGTCTCAACCTGATGACCCGATTTTTCTAACACGTATAACATTATACGTTATACTATCGAAGTGTGATCGCTTCGTTTAGAGATGAAGGTACAGAAGACATCTTCGACGGCCGAGACACGAAGAAGGCGCGGAAGGTGGGACCGAGGAGGTGGAGATAGTTGACTACCATTAAAGGAGCGCGCGTACCAAAGGACAGGGCTCCCACGCATCCTGGGGAGATGTTGCTGGAAGAGTTTCTCATGCCGCTTGGTATGACCCAGGCAGAACTCGCGGAGAGAATTCGAGTGCCATATGTGCGGGTCAACGAGCTCGTAAATGGCAAGCGTCGCGTAACTCCCTCAACAGCCTTGAGGCTGGCAAAGGCGTTCGGCACCAGTCCGGACTTCTGGCTGAACGGGCAGCTTGCATTGGACCTCTATCGGGCGATCAACGACGAGAAGGAGACCGAGGAGGTAGACCAAATAGAGCCGGTCCTGTAAGAGATCGAGGCGCAAGTCTCCTCAGCGTCTTCCAGCGGCGTGTACGAGTGGGAGCGGGGGACGCCTACTCGATACTCATGTCAGCGCGATCAGTGGAGATGCGCAGGATGATGGCCTTGTGCGAGAATCTGGCTTCATTTATGCTGACGTTAGATGGTAGCGGTAGTGTCCGGGTAGTCTAGAGGGAGGAGCGACCTAGAGTGAGTTGGTACCTGGAGGCGTTGAGATCTTGATCTTCGCGCTGTTGGAAGGCACGCCCGGTGACAACAGATTCGGCCCTAGCCCGAAAGCTGTCGTAGCGTAAGGCCTCCATGCACGGCAGTGCTAGCATTGCGTAAGTGAAACCGGATCTACGGGGGTACCGCTCGTCCCCGTAGGTCCGGTTTCAAGGCCTTCCTGGTCTCTACCGTCCGAACTCCCGCAGGTTCTCCCACAGGATGTAGGTTCCGACGCCAATGACCGCAAGCGCGATGATCTGCCAGTAGAAGAACTTGAGCAGGACCAGGGCCCCCACGATCGCCAATGCGACGTTGACGCTGACTATGAACCTGGCGAGCCGCCTCCTGAAACCGGCCTCGATAAACGCGAACATGACGATAGCGAAGACGAGCGCGGAGAGCAGGTGCTGCCTCTGGTAGACGACGATGAGGATGAGCGTCACGAGCACTACCGCGACGCTGACCGAAGCCCACAGTTGCGCCACCCTGCCTGCGTGGGTCTCCTGCTCCGAGACAGGCCGCGCGGCGTGCATTATATGGGCGCGGGCGGGGGGGCGCTCACCGTTTCTCAGGCGTTCGGCATGATCCCTGAGTGATTCATCGAGCACCTCGTCTTCGGAGAGCTCCTCGCGCATCGCTTCTACTTCGTTGGAGAGCTCTTCGATGTGCTGCGTCTCGGTCTCATAGATCTTACTCAGATGGGACTGGTCTCGCGTGGCTTCCGCGTCCATGCCGAGCGCCTTTAGCCGGTCGCTCTTCTCCGTTATCTCGGAGAGGAGGAGATCCCGGCGTTCTTCGATCTCAGCCCGGCGCCTGGCGACAACGGCCAGTTCCTCGGCCCGGGTCGGCACCTTGTCGAGCCCGGCCCAGCCCACCGGGTCGAACCACTCGCGGCTGATGGTCTTATCGCGGTTGTACATCGGCCCCGCGGGGGCGTCCTCGCCCTCGAAGGGATCGCGGGTGTAGAGGCCCCACAGCCCTCGATAACCAGAGGCCCAGGACGGAAGCGGGTTCATGAGGCGCGGGGGATCCCACTCCCTGTCCTGACCGGGCCCGACCGACAACCCGTCCCCGCGACCGTAGTCCACAAAGGGTATGGTGAACGCCTCGTAGGCCTTTTCCGCATAGTCCTCGTCGGCGTACTGGCGCAGCGTGGTATACCAGAACCGCCGTGCGGTCCTCCTGACAGCGGCGAACGCCCGCGGCAGGGGAAACGCGAGTTCGGTCAGGTACTCGCCCCTGGAGTAACGGGTCGCGTGCGAGCCGGCGCAGACGTATGCCACGGGATGCTCGCCGATCTTCTCTAGCTCCGGGTCGTCCCACCGGCGCCTGAGGTCGTCGCCGGTCTCCTCGTGCGCGGCGTAGGCCACCCACTCTGGATTTAGCTCACCCGACTCCGATTCCGAGAGGTACACGAATACCTTCTCCCAGTCAGCCTCGTGGTTGTTGGCGCCGAAGAAGTTGGTCCTCCAATCGTTGAACGCGTAGAAGAGCCAGTACCGCAAGACGATCCAACCGTCCTGGCGGACCACGTGTCCGTGGTAGCGGAAATGTTCCTCCTTCTCCATGAATTGGCCGTACAGGACGCGTCCCCCCTCCACGTCCCCTCCGGGAACCCTGCCCCTTGCCAGCAACACCAACGAGAAGAGCGCGTCCGCCAGACGCGAGATGTAACCAACCCGCGCGAGGCGACCCCGGCCCGCGCGGAAAGACTCCTTTGGCCAATCGGGGTTCGTATGCGAGCGCTTCGCCCGCCGGCGCGCCCGGCGACCCTGCTTCTCGTCCTGCTCTGGAGTGGGGATCTTGAGGTAGTGTACGGCGCCTGTTGTGTCATCCGGCTGCTGGGCGAGTTTCTCAAGTGTGAGCTCACCAGGCGGCACCACGCAGACGGCGTCCTCGCCAGGACGCGTGACCCAGAGGCCGCAGGCATCGACGTACGGTTCGCAGTCCATCGGATAGAACCACTCGCCCTTGGTGAACCGGATCACGGGCTCGAATCGGCGCAGCAGGGCCTCAGCCCTCCCCGGGTCCATGCCCGCTTCATTCGCCATGGGCGACCTCCGATCCAGCGCCCGCCAGCGCCCGCTTGCGGTGGACCACGGCCCGCACGCTCCTCGAGTTCAGGAACAGGATCATCAGGATGCAGTAGGCGATGATGGGGTAGGCGAACCACGGACGCGAGGCGCCGTAGAAGAAGAGGCAGGCAAGCATGGTAAGTGCCTGCGCGACCGAGGCAAGCATCCAACCCCTGCGCCGGAGGAGCACGAAACCGAGGCCCGAGAGGAACAGCAGGATCACGGGCGCGAGAAAGTAGACCGTGAACAAGATCGCCCGTTTGAATGCCTTCAACGTATCCTTGTCGTTAGTATGGAGCTTAACCTGGCCAGGTTCGTTGGAGAGATTCACCACCGTGTCCCAGTCGATGCTGCTGAACAGCCAGACGCCGATGCCTACCATCGCGACGAACTGCAGAATAAGCAGCACACCAAGCAAACGCGCCTGTCGGTACAATGCCGGCCCTCCGTTTTGATTGACCCCGGATTGTAGGATAACCCGTTACGCCCTGTCACGCATCTCAGCACGCTGCGCTCTTCGGGGTCCGCTTGTCTGCTTAGAGTCCGTATAGGCGCGTCGCGTTGTTGCGCAGGATACTCTCGCCGGTGGCTTCGGCGTCTGAAAATCTCGACTCTCCTTGGGAGACAATCTCTCCCAGTGCCTCTCCGAGCACTCGCCGTCCGTCGAGGGCGCTGATCCAATGCAGCTCGGGCACGCCTATGCCGTCGGAGCTGTACATCAGTTTGGAGGCCGGGGCGACGCCGAGGGCCTGTCGCGTAAAGGAGAGCATCTCGCCGTAGCCGAGCAGGGGAATGCCGTAGGAGAGGTCCAGATAGACGTTCTCGTAGACGGCGGCCAGGTAGCCCCCCTGCCTGGTGTAGGGATAGCACTCGTGCAGCAGCACCACGGGCATGCCACGATAGCCGGGTCTCTGCAGCACAGGCCTAAGGTAGAGCGGGTTGCCAAGCAGTAGGTCCGTGTCGGCGTCGCCGTAGCCGACGTGGAACTGGACGGGAACCTCCTGCCGCGATGCCTCCGCGAACGCGACGTGCAGGAGCGTGTCGAGCAAGGGCTTGTGGACCAGGCGCGTGGCGCCTGCTTCTGCTGCCCGTCTGTATTCCTGGAACGCGGCTTCGGCCTCCTCCCGCGGCCACTCCCTGATGCTCAGACCCGTCCTGTAGGCGACGATGCTCTTGAGCGCTACGTAGCCACTGCGCCACACGTCGTCCAGGGCGGCGGCTAGCGCTTGCTCCGTGTCTGCGAGGGAGTCGTGCTGCTCGAGCAGATCCTCCATCAGGACCTCGAGCCGCAACATCGGTTCCGCGCGACAGCCTGCTAGCTCTCCCAGCTCAGGCACCGAAAGTACTTCTTCTGGCGGCGGAAAGCCCGTATCCAGGAGGATGGTGTCGACGTTCGCGGTGCGCAACAACTCGCCCGCCAGTTCCAGGCCGTCCCTCCCGGTGCGGGCTACGAACACGGCTTCCTCTTCGGGCTCGCAGCCGAGGAATTCGGCCAGCGTCAGGATCAGCCGCCGATACAAAGACGTGCTCGCGACGTGATCCCGGGCCATCCCAGGGTCCGTTGACTCGGTGAAGGCCATCCGCCAGGCTGCAACGTCCTCGAAGGTCTGATCCCGCTCTATCCCGTGGCAGTGGTTGTCCACGACGGGAACCTGGGTGAGGTCTATGGCTTCCATGTACTACCTCCGTTCAAGGCATCACGCCCATGGTCCCTCCAGTTCTTACTGATGCCTGAGGCCTATTCAATAGAGCATTGCGGCTGTGGCAGCCACTTCCTCGGGCGGAAGCTCCCTGGCGATCGCGGCTTGCGCCCGGGCCACGGCCACGTGGGTGCGCACGAGCGGTTCGCCCAGCGCCTCTACGAGGGAATCGTCTTCTTCCAGTGCGTCCAGGGCCTCGTCGAGGGAGGCTGGTAGCGGCCTTATGCCGCGGGAGGCGCGATCTTCGTTGCTGAGGGACGCCGGGTCAACCATCGTCGGCTCGCCAGGGTCGAGGCCGCGATCTAGGCCGTCCATCCCCGCGGCCAGGACCGCGGAGAGCGCAAGGTAGGGGTTGGACGTGACGTCGACCGGTTTGAGCTCGACGTTGGCGGTCGCCGACTCCCTGCCGGCCACAGGTGAGGCGAGCCGCACGGCGGCTTCCCTGTTATCCAGGCCGTAGGCGCCGTAGGCTGAGGCCCACATGCCTGGGGCGAGGCGCTGGTAGGAGTTGGGTGAAGGGGCGGTGAACGCCATGACGGCGGGCAGATGCTCCAGTATCCCGGCCACGAAGCCCGAGCCAGGACCGCTCAGGGCACCGGAGGCGTCGAAGAGCACAGGCGAGTTGTCCTCGTACAGGCTCACATGCAGGTGGTGGCCGTTACCGGCCCCTTCCAGGTACGGTTTGGGGGCCATCGTGGTCTCGAGTCCCATCCGGTAGGCCACGCCCCTGATCGCCTCGAGCACCATCACGCGCTTGTCCGCCGCGGCCAACGCCTCGTCTTCCCCTACGGAAAGCTCGAGGTTGCCCTGCCCGACCTCGGCGTGGCATTGCTCGGGACGGACACCAATCTCCTCGAGTGTTTGTGCCAGCTCAGCGACGAACTCCGCCGCCGGGGTAAGCGCAAAGCTCCCCGCGTAAGGCGTTCTGTCAAGGGGGCCATCGGAACCCCAGACGTAGAACTCGGCCTCGTAGGAGGCTAGCGACCTGTAGCCTCTCCCAGAGAGCCGGTCCAGAATCCGCTTGAGGGCGCTACGCGGGCAGCCTTCCCAAGGGGTATCCGCGTCCGGCTCCGTCATGTCGCAAGAGACCATCGCCTGCCCGCTGGCGAAGGGCAATGCGGTTAGCGTCGAGAGGTCAGGGATCAGGCGGCACTCTCCGACGGGACTCAACCCCGACTCGGGGTGCAGAGCCCCGCTCGGATCGAGGGCCAGCACCCCCTTCGCGAGGCCTACGCCGGCCCTCGCCCTCTCCTCGAAACCGTCCCTATGGACAGCCTTCGCCTTGGGGATGCCCGCGTGATCCACGAACACGAACCTGACCCACAGAGTACCCTCTGGCAACGGCCGCAATCTGTTCTCCCTTGCCTCGCGTTCCGCGTGCATCACACCCCCAGAGACGTGGCTGAATACCTTTCCCTTTCGCGACGATGCGTCCAATATCTCACGCTTCGGTCTCCTGGTCCACAGCGTCCGCCAACCGGTCGAACTACGTCCTGGAGCCGGTCCCTGCTGCAAGCCCCTCATCGGCCATCAGCTTCTCACCGGCCCGCCGCGTAGCGGCGTTGCGGACGAACGTAATGACGATCCCCACGACGATCCAGAGCCCGGGCTTCTGTGGCCACATAGACTCCTTTGCTCGACCGAAGTCTCTTGCCCTCCCACGTAAGTGCTCACAATATCTCACGACACAAGTCCATGGTCCACGGGCCCACATGCGCCGTGCGCGCGGCAGCGGCACGGAAAGAGGCGCTCGACGCGTAGTCGAGCGCCTGCCTGGCCTCGACCAGGGCCTACAATCTTCCCTACTTACGCCACGTGCTCGTTGGCCTTATTGCCCGTTCTTCGACGGGGCGATGTTGCGGTTGAAGCGGAAGAGGTTGTCAGGGTCGTAGCGGTCCTTGAGGGCGACGAGGCGCTCGTAGTCCTCGGGCGCGTAGGCGGCCTTTACCCTCTCGGGGCTCGCGTCTTCGAGCTCCATGAAGTTTACGTAGGTGTCGCCGGTCTGGAAGGGGCGCGTCGCCTCGGCCACGCGGGCGAGATGAGCCAGGACCCCTTCCGCCATCTCCGGCGTGAAGGCCGGCCCGACCCCGTTCATGATGAACCTGGAGTCGCCCGCGCCCATGGTGCTCAAACGGTCGGCAGTACGCGCCAGGGCTCCGCCGAGTTGCCTTAGCTCCAGCACGATCAGGGGCGATTCAGAACCGGCGCCGGCAACCTCCACGAGCGTCTCGATGACCTCGGGCGAGAGGTCGCTCAGCATCTCGGAGTGCTGGCGGGCCCCCATCGGGTCGACAGGTTCCATGCTTATGGAGTCCATCGCCGCGAAGGGCATGGGTCCGAAGGTGTCCATGATCACCTCGCCGAGCTCCTCGCGCACGGGACGCAACAACTCTTCGCCCGCCTCCGGCGACTCCCCGCAGTAGCAGCCGCGTAGCGCTATGACGGACCTGCCGCGTAGCGGCTCGGGGAGTGCGGGTAGCGGGGGGATGTTAAGGAACGCCACCCCTGTGGACATCTCGTCGGGGAGATCCGCGCTCCAGCGGGCGTAGGCTTCCAACACCTCGGCCGCCTCCTCCACGGGGTAGATCAGGTTACCGCCGTAGAGGGTCCCAACGGGATAGAGGTCGAACTTCAGGGAGGTGACTACCCCGAAGTTGCCGCCCCCGCCCCCGAGCCCCCAGAACAGGTCGGGATCGTCCTCTCCGCTCAAGCGCACCAGCTCGCCGTCCGCGGTTACTACGTCCGCCTCCCTCACGCTCGCGGCGTTGAAGCCGTATTTGCGTCCGAGCCACCCGAAGCCGCCGCCCATCGTGTAGCCGACGACGCCGACGTGGGAGGTGGAACCCATAAGGCCGGCCAGGCCATGCGGCTGGGCCTCATGGACGACATCGGTCCACAGAGCGCCGGCCTCGACCCTCGCGGTTTGCGCCACAGGGTCAACCCTGACGCCCCTCATGCGAGAGGTGTTGATCAGGACTCCACCGTCGCACGGCGCGCCAACCCCGTGGCCCGTCGCCATCACCCCTACGCCTATCCCCGCTTCACTGGCGAAACGCACGGCGGCCAACACGTCGGCTGCGCCCCCGGCCACGACTACGAGCGCGGGCTGCTGGTGGGCCGCCAGATTCCACGCCCGGCTCGCCTCGTCGTAGCCCTCCTCGCCTGGGGCGTGCGCGGTCCCGCGCAGGCCCGCCCGCAACGTCTCCAGCGTCGAACCCTGGATCACCGTCTCCATAGTGTTCTCCCCTCTACAAAAAGTCGCGGCCCGCAAAGGCCTATTTCTCCCAGCCCGTCAAGACAACAGACGCAGCCTAACCTTCGAAAATGGAAGGTGCATCCCCCAAATGGACTATTTCTCGAAACCGCGAACAGGCCAGGGGTCTACAGCCAGCCTCGGCGTTTGAAGACCAGGTAGAGCATGAGGGAGATGAACGCCATCAGGAGCAGGGCGAAGGGGTAGCCGAAGAACCAGTTCAGCTCTGGCATATAGCGGAAGTTCATCCCGTAGATCGTGCCAACGAGCGTTGGCGCGAACAGGATGGCGGCCCAGGCGGAGATCTTCTTTACCTCCTCGTTCTGGGCAAGGCTGGCCAGGGTCAGGTTCACGCTGAGGATGCTCTGCAACAGCTCGCGGAAGCCGGCGAGCCGTTCCGTGACCTGCAACACGTGGTCCTGGACGTCGCGCAGGTAGCGTCGTACCTCCTGGTCGACGTCAGTCGACTCCGATTGGATCATGTTCCCAAGCACGCCCCCAAGCGGTTCGGTCGCCCGCTGGAATTCGATCACCTCGCGCGAGAGCTCGTAGATCCTGCGCGACACGTTTGGGTTCCCCCCGAAGACCTCGGCCTCTATCTCCTGAATATCGTTCCCGAGGCCGTCGACGACAGGCATATAGTCGTCTACGACACGGTCCATGATGGCATGCAGGATAGCCTCTGGTCCCCTGCGCAGCAGCCCGGGGTCGGCCTCGAGGCTCCTGCGCACGTCTCCGACGTCGGGCGCCTCGCTGTGGCGCACGGTTACGACGAAGTCCTCGCCCACGAAGACGTGGATCTCCCCAAACTCGACCCTCTCCACCTCGTCCAGGTAACGTGCCGGCTTGAGCACGACGAAGAGGGTTCCGCCGTAGTGCTCTAGCTTGGGCCTCTGGTGGGCCTCCGTCGCGTCTTCGACAGCGAGCTCGTGCAGGCCGAACTCACCTGAGACGGACGAGAACTCCTCCTGCGTGGGCCTGTAGAGGCCGATCCAGGCCACCCCCCGCCGTTCTCTGACAGCCTCGTAAGTCTCGCGTAAAGTGCCTGGCTCGGCGGTGCGGCGGCCGTCCACGTAGATGGCGTTGTCCACGATCACAGCGGCATTATACGCCCGTGCGAGTCACTCCCTGGCGGACCTACCTCAGCGCGCGGCGACGCGC
Source organism: Rubrobacterales bacterium (assembly GCA_038199875.1). GTDB lineage: Bacteria > Actinomycetota > Rubrobacteria > Rubrobacterales > Rubrobacteraceae > Rubrobacter_D. The sequence continues at coordinate 566 of JBBPYN010000079.1, read as the reverse complement.
CTGTACAGAGAGACGGAGAGGGGGACGAAGACGACGAGTATACCGACGCACCAGGCGAGGGCCTGCCAGCCGTGCGAGCCGACCGGCTGGTCGAGAAGGAAGCCGCGCACCGCGTCGATGACCTGCGTTATAGGCTGGTGGTTGGCGAATGCTTTCAGGGCGCCAGGCATGTTGTCCGTCTGGACGAAGGCACTCGAGGCGAAGGTCAGCGGGAAGAGCCAGATGAAGCCAGCCGACTGCACGGCCTCGGTGCTCCGCATGAGGAGCGCAACTGTAGCCCCTATCCACGAGAACGAGAAGCTGAGCAGTAGCAGGAGCCCTATAGCTCCTGCCCAGCCCGCGATGCCGGCCTCGGGACGGAAACCGACGAGGAGCCCGACGAGGAGCATCACGAGGACGACGAAGAAGTTACGGACCAGGTCGGCGATGGTGCGGCCCGTGAGGACGGCTGATACGCAATCCGGATGTATACTTCCAAGCATGATCGAGAAACGAGATTTACGGGAGACGGAGTCCTCGCGGTTGGAGGGTCTCTACCGCAAGGCGAGCGACCCGGTGCTGCGTAC
>JBBPYN010000078.1:0-59444 GCA_038199875.1 Rubrobacterales bacterium | reverse complement strand
GCGGGGCCCCCCCCCACCCCAGGTGCGTTTGCCCCCCCCCCCGGCCCTCGCCCCCCACCCCCTCACCCCCCACCCCCCATCTTGTCCGGGGGGGGGGCGTGGGCCCCCCCCACCCCCCGCCCCTCCACCTTCTCACTTGTGGCTATTCGGTTGACTCCGCGACGCCGATTTCGGCCATCTCCTCTTCCTCGGTGGCAAGAATTCCGGTACCGGCCTCGTTGATTTCTCGCATCTCCTCGGTCTCGTAGCCGCTGGCCACGCCCCAGAAGTAGGCTACAAGACCTATCGCCGCCGCTACCAGGTTGTCCCAGGGGTACGGGAGCAGTGGACTGTCCAGGGTGCCGTAGGATCCATAGTAAGAGAGCAGGTACAGAGCCAGTACCATGCAGAGCACCCACCAGGCCGCGTTCACCTCGCGCTTGCCATCCTGGTTGGTGACAAGCCACACAAGCCCCGTAAAGCCCAGGACCTCCGCAGCGCTAATGACCCAGTACAACAGGAAAGGGAAGCTGTCCTGGCCCAGAGGGCCGAAGTACTGCGTGATAAACCAGAGCGCAAAGTAAGGGATCCCGATCAGTAACCCGGTCCCACGGCTTATCCGGTTCCGGCTCGGACCCTGGAGGAAGGTGTAGAGTGGGAGCCCGATCAGCACCGCGGCCACAACGCCGCGCAGTCCCTCGAAGCCCTCCCAGTAGAAGATCATGCTCCCCGCAAGGAAACCTAACGGGGAGATAATGGCGGCTCCCTTGAGCCAGAACGGGCGTTCGAGGTCAGGCGCGGTCCGGCGCATCACCTGCAATTGCACCGCACCCATCACGAAGGTAAACACAGTCGCCGCGGTGATAAAGCCCACAAGCAGCGCCCAGCCCGAGTAAGGTATGAGGAAGAAGCTGCCAATCACCAGTGAGGCGATCAGGGCGACCCACGGTATCCTGGAGCGCTCGCTGATCCAGGTCAGAGGGCGGGGCAGGTCATCGTGCATCGCCATACCGTAGAAGACCCGCGTGGAGGCACCCATGTAGATCCAACCCGTACCCGCCGGTGAGACGGCGGAGTCGATCAGCAGCACGATGCCGAAGTACTGCAGAAGGGCCAGTCCCGAGGCGTTGAGCGCGGCGTAGAGAGGACCCTCTCCCCAGTCGCTCCCTGACAGTCCGGCCCAGTCACCAGGGTCTACCCCCGCAGCCCCCCAGTCAATCGCGCCGAGGAACGCGATCTGAAGCAGGATGTAGATCACGGCCGCTACCACCACGGAGAGGATCGTGGCCGCGGGGATATCCCTCTGGGGGTTCCGCGCTTCTCCGCCGAAGTCAAGACCCTGCCTGAAACCGAAGAACGCGAAGACGATCCCGGAGGAGGCGATGGCGTTGAAGACGTTGCCGGTGCCAAGCGGTGCGAGACCGCCGTAAGCGGTGAAGTTGGAGCTGTTGAAGACAAAGAAAAGTAATATGAAAGTCAGTATCGGTATGATGAGCTTCCACCAGGTGGCCCACTGGTTGAAGACCCCGAAAAAGCGCACCCCGAAGATGTTCACCAGGAAGAAGAAGACCATAAGCACCAGCGCGAGGACAAAGCCTGCCCCGGTAAGGACGGTGACGCCATCAGCGGTGGTGGTCAACTCTACGAAACCCACGTAGCTGGAGGCGTATTGGGCGACGGCCAGCGCTTCGATCGCGGTAACCGTGACCGTCGCCAGCAGGAAAGCCCAGCCCATGATGAAGCCGAGGTAGCCTCCGTGCGTAAGGTGAGGGTACCGGACGACCGACCCGCTGCGCGGGATCATGCACGCGGTCTCGGCGTAGTTCAGGGCTATGAATATGATCAGAACCGCGCCGATGGCCCATGATAGGATCGCAGCCGGCCCCGCTATGGAGCTAGCGATAAGGGCCGCGAACAGCCATCCTGAACCGATAATGCTACCGAAAGAGATAAAGAAAAGCTGCTGAAACGTCAATTCTCTCTTGAGCTTGCGATCGGAAGCGTCGAATCTACTACTATTACTACTACTGCTCTCGGCCATTGCTACCGAACCCCTTTCCTAGCGTTGCTTGTCGCTGAGAGTCCCTAGTTCGGTAGAAGCGCCGGTCCCCGAACATCCCCGCAGCGCTTTGCACTTTTTTCCAGAATAGCATAAACCGAGGGCGACGCTACAGCCTGGTATGCATTACGGATTTGGTTCTTGGGGGGACTTGCGTCGAATCTCTTCGGCGGACATCGTTCGGCACTCCGTACACCGGGTAGAATAGAGGAGCCTTGATGGACATGGATCACATTGCGTTCCCCAAACCTGCCTTGCTCCTCGTGCTCGACGGCATCAGGCCCGACGTGCTACGGGCGGCCATCCGCGACGGGGAAGCGCCGAACCTGGGCATCCTTGCGCAGAGGGGGGAGGCGGTCTGGGACGCGGTCTCGGTCTTCCCAAGCATAACCCCGGCGGCGACGGCCGCGATCGCCACGGGAGAGGCGCCTGCCAGGAGCGGCATCGTTGGGCACGCCTGGTACGACGAGGACGAGCGGCGGGTCGTCGTCTACGGCGCCATGACGGAGACCGTGATGGCGAGCGGCCCCATCAAGGTCTTCCACAACAACGTCTGGCGCATGAACCGCGACGACTTGCACGCGGCGACCCTCTTCGAGACCCTGCACGATCGTGGTTTCGACGGCGCGTGCGTTAACTTCCCCGTAAGGCGCGGGCCGCACACGCATCCGATCCGGATGAAGACCGTGGAGGGTTACCTGAAGGGCGGGCGCTACCTTGGTCCCTCCGTGGAAGGCCCGAAGGAATACTTCATGGGCGATCTCTTCTACAGCCGCGACACCGGTTTCAGCGGGCGCAAGGCAAACGGCGGCGTCCTCCGCTCAGTAGGCATCAACGACGACTACGCCGCCAGGGTGGGGGCCATGTTTCTCAAGGAGAAGGCCGCGCCCTTCAACCTCGTCTACTTCTTCAAGGGAGACTCCATAGCCCATCACCACGGCCTCGAGGCCCAGCGTCGCTGGCTCGCGACGGCCGACGATTACGTGGCCAGGGTCTTCGATGCCAGCGGCGGGGTGGACCGTGTGCTTGAAGACTACGCCGTCCTCGCGCTCTCGGATCACGGGCACGCGCCGCTCCTCCCGAAGAACCGCTACGTGGACCTGCGCAGGATTCCGGGCCAGAAGGTCTCCTCGGGGGTGAAGGCCCGCTTCGGCAACGGTACGACCGTTGTTGTTGTGCCGAACGGACGTTCGGCGCTCCTGTACCTGCGTGAAGACGTCGGGCTGGAATCGGTCGTCGAACCACTCGCGGGTCGCCGTGGCGTGGACCTCGCGGCGTGGCTGGAGGGAGGTTGGGCAACGGTACGCCGGTTGGGGCACGAAGTCCGCTTCAGGCCAGGCTCCGGACCAGAGGACCCGTTCGGGCGGCCCTGGGACCTCGAAGGCAACCCGCGCGCCCTTGACATCGACGTCGCCGATGGATCGCTTAGGTACGGCGATTACCCGGACGCGCTGGAGCGGTTGTGGGGATGCCTGCACTCGCCGAGGTGCGGGGACGTGGTGCTCTCCGCAACACCGGGGTATACGTTCGGGGAGATCTCGGGCGGGTACCACACGGCAAGCGATCACGGCTCACTCCACGCCAGCGACTCCAACGTGTTCGTGCTCGCGAGCGGCGTGCCCGCGCCGCACAGGATCACGGACGTGGCCCCGACGCTCCTCTCCCATTTCGGCGCCGGAATGGTCGCCGGGGACCGTGTCCTCTAGCCGCAACGGCTCCTCCGGTGACGAGGAGCGTAAGGGACTCAGGCCCAGTTACAGGCGGGCGTTCGGGTGCGTCACCTGGGTGTACATGGGGATGCTCGTGTTCCTCCTTGCCAACTTTCTGCTCGTGCTGCCGTCGAGGTACCTGGGCAGCGGGGACTTGTTTGGCTACCTTCCCCCCAGGCTCGCCTTCCTTGGTACGGCTCTGATCCTGCCAGGCATGGTGCTCGCGGTCGTGCTCGGGGCCCGAACCTTCCGAACCCCGAGCCGGACGGGGGTGCGCGTTGGGGCCGCCGTGGGGGCACTGATCGGCTACAGCGGCTTCTTCGGGCTGGAGTGGATCGCCATCGCCTTCGGGCTCGACGAACGAGACCAGGCATTCCGGATCGTACTCTTCCCCGACCTCGGAGGTACCCTCGCCTTCTACGCCTTCGTCCCGCTGACGCTGGTTGCTACCGGCCTCATTATCTTCGCCCTCTACTCCAGGAGGGCAGATTTCGAGCGGCGGCGCAGGCTCGTCGTAGTCGGAACCGTGCTCGCGGTGCTTGCGGGCCTTGGTATCGTGGCTACCAACTTCGACACGCTCGGCGTTCTGGGCGCTCTGATCTCGACCTTATCAGGGGCCGTCGGCGGCTATGTAAGCGGGTCGGGTTACGCCAGGGCCGGCGGGGACGACTTGATCCCGCCTGGGGCTGAGATTCGGCGCCGCGAGCCGCGCCGCAAGCCTCGCTGATCCGGAAGCCAGAAGCCTTCGCGGTATAATCTCTTGTAATGTCAGAGAACGGTTATCCCGATAGATCACACCTTCCCACCTCGTCTGGCGTCTACCTCTTCAAGGATGCCAGGGACAGAGTCATCTACGTCGGCAAGGCGAAGAACGTGCGCAGCAGGGTGGCGAACTACTTCACCCGCTCCGGCGACGGCCGCCCGAAGATAGCGGAGCTCAGGGAGCGCGTCAGCCAGATAGATTTCATCGTCACCGAGAGCGAGACCGAGGCGCTGGTCCTGGAGGCGAACCTGATCAAGCGCCACAGGCCCCGCTTCAACGCCTCCCTCAAAGACGACAAGAGCTACCCGTACATCGTGGTCACCACCGGCGATGAGTTCCCAAGGGTCTTCGCCACGCGTGCGGCCCACGATCCGCGCCACCGCTACTTCGGGCCTTTCCCGAGCGCGGGCAGCGTCCACGCGACGCTCGACGTGCTGAACAAGACGTTCCCTTTCCGCAAGTGCCGCGGCCCGGAGCCGGGGCGCAGGAGCGGGGTGCCCTGCCTGAACTACCACATCGGACGCTCGGTGGCGCCCTGCATCGGGGCGGTAACGAAGGAAGAGTACGACAACATAGTCTCGGACGTCATCGACTTTCTCGAAGGGCGGGTTGGGGGCCTGATCCGGGACCGCGAGGAGGCAATGCGCGTGGCCGCCCGCGAGATGGACTTCGAGCGGGCCGCGAAGCTGCGCGACGAGGTCGCCGCCCTCGTCCACGTTCGCGACCGCCAGCAGGCTACGATCGCCTCAGAAGACTCTTTCGACGCCTTCGGAGCCTTCGTCGAGGGCGAATCGGCCTGCGTACAGGTCTTCGCCGTGCGCGAGGGCCAGATCGTGAACCGCGACTCCTTCCTCCTCGACAACTACGGCGAATCGGCGGCCGAGGACGTTGCGCTCCAGTTCGTCCCCCAGTACTATGGCACCGCGGCCGTTCCACGCGAAGTGCTTATCCAGTCCGACGAAAGGCCAGACGAGCTCGCGACGCTCGCCGAGCACCTCTCGGGCCTCCGGGGAACGAGCGTGGAGGTCCGTCGCCCAAGGCGTGGGGACAAGCGTCGAATCTCAGAGATGTCCGTGCGCAACGCGGAGATGGGGCTCGAGCACGAGCGGGCGCTGGACGAGGCCAGACGGAGCAGGGTCGCGTCCACGCTGGACGGCCTGCTGGAGGAGCTCGCGCTCCCTAAGCTCCCGGTCAGGATAGAGTGCTACGACATCTCCAACACCATGGGGACCAACTCCGTTGCCTCGATGGTCGTGTTCCAGGGTGGTCGGCCCGCCAAGGGCGAGTACCGGCGGTTCAGGATCCGCACCGTCGAGGGCGCCGACGACTTCTCAAGCATGGCCGAGGTCCTGAGACGCCGCCTAGGGCGCCTCAAGGCGAACGACGAGAAGTTCATGCCTGCCCCGGATCTCATCCTACTCGACGGCGGAAAAGGCCAACTCTCAGCCGTCGTGCCCGTGCTCGAAGAGATGAGTGTGGGCGACGAGCTACCAGACATCCCACTCCGCTCGCTCGCCAAACGCGACGAAGAAGTCTTCGAGCCAGGCCGTCCAGAACCCGTGATCCTTGAGGCCAACTCGCCAGAACTGCACCTCCTCCAGCGCGTCCGCGACGAGGCCCACCGCTTCGCGAACACCTACCACCGTGAACTGCGCGGACGCTCCATGACCGCCTCCGTCCTCGACGATCTCCCCGGCGTAGGCCCCGAACGCAAGAAAAGGATACTTGCCCACTTCGGCACCCCCGAAGCCTTCCTCAACGCCTCCCTCGAAGAACTCGAAGCCGTACCAGGGCTCCCGGGAAGAGTCGCCCGCGAAGTCCACGCAAGAGTGCATCGATAGGCATAGGGCCTGTTGCATGCCGCGACCCTTGGTGCTAACCTCGACTTCCGAGATGGCTTGTGCATCCCATGAGGGTCTGGTGACGCGGCGTGGGTGAGCAGGCCACTGGCTCTCGGGTACCGGGCAAGCGCACGGTCGTCATCATCACCGGGCTCTCTGGCGCGGGCAAGTCCAACGCTCTGCAGGCCTTCGAAGACGCCGGTTACTTCTGCATCGACAACCTCCCGCCGCGCATGATCCCGGCCGTCATGGAGACAACGGCACAGGGCAACGGCGGTCCTGACGGGGTGGTCCTGGTCATGGACACACGGGGGAGACGCTACTTCGGCGAGGAGCTAGAGCGTAACCTGGAGGCCGTGGAGAACGAGGAGGGCTGGGAGCACCGCATCCTGTTCATCGACTCAGACGACCCCTCGCTCCTCAGGCGCTACAAGGAGAGCCGCAGGCCCCACCCCGCCGCGCGCAACGGCGACGTCCTCGATGCCATCCGCCGCGAGAGGCAGGACCTCGCGAACGTCAGGGAGATGGCCGACCTCGTCGTTGACACCTCGGGTTACTCCGCCCTCGATACCCGTCTACGGTTCGAGAAGCTCGCCGAGTCCCTCTCCAACAGGATGACCGTCAGCCTCATCTCCTTCGGCTTCAAGCACGGCACCCCCCTCGACGTCGATACCCTCCTCGACGTCCGATTCCTACCCAACCCACACTACGACCCGGATCTCAGGCCGCTCACAGGCCACGACGACCCCGTGCGCGGGGCCGTGCTCGGCTCGGAAGACTGCCAGGAGTTCTTGAATAGAACCGAAGGACTACTCTCCTTCCTCATCCCGCGGTACGCGGCAGAAGGCAAGACCTACTTTACCCTCGGCGTCGGCTGCACCGGCGGCAGGCACCGCTCCGTCGCCATAACCGAGGATCTGGCCAGGCGTATCAAGCAAGAGGACGCCGGAATAGACCTCTTCGTCAGGCACAGGGACGTGGACAGATAGCACGCTACGCCCTTGCGGGCTCCGCTTGTCAGCACGGCGCTTGCAGCGCCTTGTCAGCCTGTCTCCGATCAGGCGTAAGTTTGCGCACCTTGAAACCTTCACCTCAGAACCCATCAATAACAGATAGACTCTTCTGGTAGAGAGGGGCAGAAGCCGACCTGCTGAAAGCGAGGCCTGAAAGGCCGAAGCGGCGTGCTAAGCGACCGAAGGGAGCGACGATGCCTGGAGCGTTCGTACAGGGCGAGTGGAAGACCGAGAGGCAGTGGCAGAATACGGACGGACGGTTCGTGCGGTCAACGACGAACTTCAGGGATTGGATCTCAGCGGACGGAAGCAGTGGCTTTCCGGCTCAGGCGGGCCGCTATCATCTGTACATCGCATGGGCGTGTCCCTGGGCGCATCGGACGGCGATCATGCGCGAACTGAAGGGGCTCGAAGACGTCATAGGGCTCTCCGCTGTCGGATCTTTCATGGGTGAGGATGGCTGGGCCTTCTATGATGAACCCGGCGTTGTACCTGACACGGTGAACGGTGCTTACTACCTGCGGGAGATCTACGCGAAGGCCGACCCCGATTACACCGGACGCGTGACTACGCCCGTTCTGTGGGACATGGAGACGGGGACGATTGTGAACAACGAGTCGCGTGAGATCATCCGCATGCTCGATACCGAGTTCGACGAGTTCGCCACCACGGACGCCGACTTCCTCCCAGAAGACCTGCGCGATGACATCGAGGCGACGATAGATGCGATCTACGAGCCCGTGAACAACGGCGTCTATCGTTCCGGTTTCGCCACAACCCAGGAGGCGTACGATGAGGCCGTTACCGACGTCTTCGACGCGCTTGACCATTGGGAGGAGGTACTCTCCACCAGCCGCTACCTGTGTGGCGACCGCATAACGGAGGCCGACTGGTGCCTCTTCCCGACTCTCGTACGCTTCGACGCCGTATATAATGGCCACTTTAAGTGCAACCTGAGGCGCGTCATGGATTATCCGAACCTGTGGGGGTATCTGAAGGACCTGTATCAGCAGCCGGGCGTGGCTGACACGGTGAATATGGATCACATAAAGAAGCACTACTACAGGAGCCACGAGAGCATCAACCCGACCCGTATCGTGCCGAAGGGTCCGGTCCTCGACTTCACCGAACCGCACGACCGCGAGCGGCTCTCCGGCTAGCCGCCATCGGAGGACGGTATACTCGATCCCGATGCGTAGCGTCGAGGATCTAAAGGTGGTGGCGTTCGGCGGCGGTACGGGGTTGCCTGTGTTGCTCAGGGGCTTGAGGGACAGGGTCGGCGATCTTACGGCCGTGGTCACGGTCGCCGACGATGGTGGATCTAGCGGGAAGCTTCGGCAGGAGCTTGGTGTCGCGCCACCTGGCGACGTGAGGAACTGCCTCGTCGCTCTCGCCGGGCGCCGCAGGCTAGCCGAGGTATTCAACTACCGTTTCGAGGCGCCGGGGGATCTGAACGACCACAGCGTTGGCAACATCATCATTGCGGCCCTCGCCGACATGGCCGGCGGCTTCTGCGAGGGCGTCGAACAGGCTTCCCGATTCTTGAGGATCAAAGGCCACGTATTTCCCGCCGCGATGGAGAGCTTGACGCTCGTCGTCCGCTACGCAGACGGGTCCTCAACGCGTGGAGAGTCCGTGGTCCACGAGGTCGGCAAACAGGTCTCGGAGGTCTCCGTGGAGCCGTCAGGAGTTCCGGCCCCAGCAGGGGTCATCGATGCCATAGGGGCCGCCGACGTGCTCGTGCTCGGCCCTGGGAGCCTCTTTACGAGTACGATCCCGGCCCTGCTCGGCTGCGGGGTGACAGAAGCCCTGGCGGACTTCGGCGGCCCCGTAATCTACGTCGCGAACGTAATGACGCAGCCTGGAGAGACGGGCGAGTTCACGGTCTCCGACCACGTGCAGGCTATAGCGGAGCACGTCGGGCCCGTCGTTACAGACGTTCTCGTCCACTCTGGCGACCTGCAGCCAGCCACCCTCGCCCGCTACGAGGCCGAGGAGGCCGCGCCGGTCGCAATCGACAGGGGAGTCCTGCGCGACATGGGCCTGCGCGTGAGGGAGACGGACCTGCTCTCCAAAGAGAGCCGCACTGGCGTCAGGCACGACCCAGCCCTGCTGGCGAGGGAGGTGTGCGAGGCTGTCCTCGTTCGCCTCTGAGGTGCGTCGCCAGCTCGCCGCCGATGCGGCATCGAGATCCTTCGGACGCTACGTGCTTGCAGGTCTGATCGACGCCTCCGGCGTGTGGGACGATGAAGGTGTCACCCTGCGCACCCCAAGCGCGGCGGTCGCCCGCTCCGTCGTACGGCTGTGGCGCGCGGAGTTCGGAGTGGAATCGAGGCTCTCGCCGATCACACCAGACCGGTTCGGCCGCACCCGCTATGCGGTGCGCACCGAGGGCAACGCGACGATACAGGCGGCCGAGGAATTGAGGTTCGCCCGGACCGCGCGCACCCCCGCCGAGCGGGCAAGCTACCTGCGGGGCGCGTTCCAGGGCGCGGGCTCGGTGAACCGTCCTGGCGGCCGCGGGGGCCATCACCTCGAGTTCGTGCATCGCGAAGAAGAGTTCATAGGGCGCTGCGCCGGCTTCTGCCGGGCGCCCTTGAAGGTCGTGCGCCGGCGCGGACGGTGGGTCGCCTACACAAAGAGCGCAGACGGGGTGACGACTGTTCTGGCCCAGATGGGCCTCAACGACGCCGTCCTCGAGTACGAGGCAAGGGCCGTCCTCGGCGAAGCCAAGGGCAACGCCAACCGCGTCACCAATTTCGACGCCGCCAACGCAGGGCGTACGGCCACGGCAGCGGCCCGCCAGCAGAGGGCCTTCGAAAACCTGGACCCCGAACATCTGCCCCCCGCCCTAAAAGAGATGCTGGAGCTCAGGCTCGAGAACCCGGACGCTTCGCTCGCCGAGCTGGCCCGCCTCGGAGACATCTCCAAGAGCGCCGCAAACCACCGACTGAGGAGGCTCATCGCCCTATCAGGAGAAGTCGTAAACCAATGAGCGCAACATATCTCCGTGGTGAATGAAGCCACGATTTCAAGAGCGAACCGTACCGAGTGCCGCACCTATTGACAGCCAGGTAGCCGGGATGCTGGTAAGCTCTGCCCGCTGTTAAGAATCCGGGAATATTGGGCACAATACTCGGGTTGCAAACGTAGACGTGAGGAGAGACAAGTGGCGGTAAGAGTAGGCGTAAACGGTTTCGGCCGGATCGGGATGTTGTTCACCAAGGCCGCGATGGACCGTGGGGACATCGAGGTGGTGGCGGCGAACGACCTGATGCCCTTCGATAGCCTGGCGAACCTGTTCAAGCACGACTCGACGCATGGGATCTGGCACGAGGACGTGTCCTACGACGGCAACGTGCTGCACGTGGGCGACCATGAGATCAAGACCTTCGCCGAGAAGGACCCGGCCGAGATCCCCTGGGGCGACGTGGGCGCCGACATAGTCATCGAGTCAACGGGCATCTTTACCAGCCGCGAAGGGGCCGCAGCCCACCTCGAAGGCGGGGCCAGGAAGGTCATCATTTCAGCCCCAGGCAAGGGTGTTGACGGCACGTTCGTGTTCAAGGTGAACCACGAAGATTATGACCCCGAGAACCACGACGTGGTCTCCAACGCCTCGTGCACGACCAACTGCATAATTCCGATGGTGAAGGTAATCCAGGACAACTTCGGGATCGAGTCCGGATACATGACGACGGTGCACGCCTACACCAACGACCAGAGCCTGCTTGACGCGGCCCACAAGGACCCGAGGCGGGCCCGCTCGGCGCCGAACAACATCATCCCGACCTCAACAGGAGCGGCGCGGACTGCGGGTGTGATCTACCCCGAGCTGGAGGGCAAGGTGGACGGGATGTCGATGCGAGTCCCCGTTCCCGACGGCTCCATAACGGACTTCGTCGCCCGCATCGATAGCGAGGCGTCCGCCGATGACGTGAACGCCGCCTTCAAGGAAGCGGCCGAAGGAGAGCTCTCCGGCATCCTCGAGTACTCGGAAGCCCCGCTGGTCTCCAGCGACATCGTTGGAAACATAGCCTCCTGCGTCTTCGACTCGCAGCTCACCATGTCAAACGGCGGGACCGTCAAGGTGCTCGGCTGGTACGACAACGAGTGGGGCTACTCCAACAGGACATGCGACCTCGCGGCCTACATGGGTGAGAAGCTCTAAGGGCTTCGCCGCACGCTACGGCTGACGCCTCCGATCGTCAGCACGCTCCAGCCTGCGGCTTCTGCTTGTCAGCACGGCGGCTCCGCCGCCTTTCAGCTAGGGCTCGCACACGCTACAAGCCGAAAAGCTGACAAGCGACCGAAGGGAGCGTGCTGAAAGTCAAGCCCGAAGGGCGTAGCGTGCTGACAAGGCGCCAAAAGCGCCGTGCTGACAAGCTGGCGCAGCCAGCGTGCTGCCGACCGAAGGGAGGCTTATGAACAAGAGGAGCGTCAGAGACCTCGACGTGGGAGGCAGGCTGGTGTTGGTTCGCGTCGACTTCAACGTGCCCGTCAAGGATGGCGAGGTTATGGACGACACGCGTATTCGGAGGGCGTTACCGACGATCCGGTATCTCCTATCGGAGGGAGCACGTCCGGTTTTGATCTCCCACCTCGGACGTCCGAAGGGTGAGCCGGATCCCAAGTACGCCATGGACCCGGTGGCCGCGAGGCTCGAGGAACTGCTCGGTGAACCCGTCGAGAAGCTCGATGCTGCGGTCGGTCCCGAGGTGGAGGGTGCTCTCGATAATTGGGACGGTAGGGGCGTCGTGTTGCTCGAGAATTCCCGGTTCTATACTGGCGAGACCAAGAACGACCCAGGGCTCGCGGACCAGCTGGCGGCCCTCGGCGACCTCTACGTCGACGACGCGTTCGGCGCGGCCCACAGGGCGCACGCAACGACCGTCGGCGTGGCGGAGAGGCTGCCAGCCGCGGCGGGTCTGCTCCTGGAGGAGGAGATCGACTACCTCGATACGGTCCTCGAAGCCCCCGAGCGTCCTTTCGTCGCCATCCTCGGCGGGGCGAAGGTCTCGGACAAGCTCGGCGTCATAGAAAGTTTGCTAGGGACCGCTGACTCGCTGCTGGTCGGCGGCGCCATGTGCTTCACGTTCTTCAAGGCGCTCGGGCATGAGATCGGCGACTCCCTCATCGAGGACGATTACCTCGAGGAGGCGAAGCGCCTCATGGACGAGGCCGGCGACAGGCTAGTCCTGCCCGTTGATGTGGTCGTCGCCGATGCGATGGAGGAGGGTGCCAACTTCGAGACTGTTCAGGTAGACGCCATTCCGTCTGGCAGGATGGGCCTGGACATCGGGCCCGAGACAGTCGAACTTTTCGAGGGCCACATCTCGGGCGCCAGCACGGTCTTCTGGAACGGGCCGATGGGCGTCTTCGAGATCGACGCCTTCGCGAAGGGCACGGAGGGCGTGGCCGGGGCCGTCGCTGACAGTCGGGCGACGAGCGTGGTCGGTGGCGGCGATTCCGTGGCTGCCGTCAACAAGCTTGGGCTAGAGGATAAGATGAGCCACATCTCGACCGGCGGCGGGGCTTCGCTCGAGTACGTCGAAGGCAAAGAGCTTCCTGGCGTAGCCGTACTGCCCGACAAGTAGAACAGGAGGAGATTTATTATGGCCCGACGCCCGATGATGGCAGCGAACTGGAAGATGAACAAGACCATCAGGGAGGCCGAAGAGTATACGGCTGCCCTGCTGCCGCGCGCCGCCGACGCCGAGGAGGTGGACGTGGCTGTCTTCGTCCCCTTTACCTGCCTGTATCAGGTTGCCGCGATGGCCGGAGATTCTTCGGTGAGGGCTGGCGCGCAGAACTTCTACTACGAGGACTCAGGGGCCTACACCGGCGAGGTCTCTGCTCCGATGCTCCTCGACGTGGGGGCAGGCGCCGTGATCGTGGGCCACTCCGAGCGGCGTGAGACTTTCGGCGAGACGGACGATACGGTCGCAAGGAAGACGCAACGCGCGGTCGAGGCCGGCCTCCTACCCATCGTCTGCGTCGGGGAGACCAAGGAGGAGCGCGACTCAGGGGGCATGTGGGAGAAGGTCTCGGGCCAGGTCGGGCGGGTGATCGAAGAGCTCGAAGACGTGGACGGCGAGAGCGTCGTCTTCGCCTACGAGCCTATCTGGGCCATAGGGACCGGCGACACCGCCACGCCTGATGACGCGCAGGACGCCATCGGCAAGATCCGGGACCTCTTGAAGGAGGAAGCCGGAGAGGACTTCGCCGGCACCGTACGCATCCTGTACGGCGGCTCCGTCAAACCCGAGAACGCGGCCGAGATCATGGCCCAGGATGACATCGACGGCGGCCTGGTCGGCGGGGCGAGCCTCGAGGTCGAATCGTTCGTCGAGTTGATAGAGGCCGCGCAGAACGCCGTGACGCAAAGTGAGTGATGGAGAGGCCCAGGGGCGTATGATAAGGTAAGGACATGCTATTCTACATTATTGCTTTCTTTCAATTGGTCTTCTGCATAGCCCTCATCGGCCTGATCCTTCTCCACTCGGGGAAGGGAGGCGGGCTCTCCTCCTCGCTCGGAGGCGGCCTCGGCGGGACGATGCCAGGGACGACGATCATGGAGAAGAACCTCACAAGGTTGACCCTTATCGTCCTTGCTCTCTTCGCATTGACCAACATCGCCCTTTTCTTCCTCGCCTGAGGGCTCGTCAGCACGCTGCGCCCTTCGGGCTTCGCTTGTCAGCACGCTCCGGCTAGCGCCTTCGCTTGTCAGCAACGCTTCGGCCCTTCGGGCCTCGCTTTCAGCTTTTGCCGTTTCGGCCTCCCCCAGCCTCGCATGTGGAACAATCGTAGGCGGCTGCAGGATTCGACGCTTGAGGTGGCGCTTTGGGACGACTGGCTGACAAGCCGCCGACCGTAGGGAGGCGGCGTGCTGACAAGCGAAGCCCGCAAGGGCGTAGCGTGCTCACAAAGAAGGACTCGCCCGGGGAGGATGGGGAGAACAGGCGAGTCCGTATAGATTATACACCCCGACGTAAATCCGGGCGTACTCAGGGTCGCGAGGTTAATAGACCGTTTAGATCCGGCACGGAAAGATGTGGTGTCGGAGGGGGGACTCGAACCCCCACCCCCTTATCGGGGACTAGGCCCTCAACCTAGCGCGTCTACCAATTCCGCCACTCCGACAGGGCAGCCCGCAGAGTATACGAGAGACATATAGCGGGGTCAACGCTGCACGCCAGTCCCGCACTGTGCTAAGTTCTTCCGATGATAAGGAAGCGATATGTGCTGGTTGCCCTCCTCGGGTTGGCCTTTGTCATTGCGTTGGGCTTGCGGAAGGAGCGGCACAGCGTCATCGATCCTGGGTGGCCCGTCAACCTGGCGCACAGGGGCGCCTCGAGCCTGGCGCCCGAGAACACGCTCGAGGCGTTCGGGGCGGCGGTGGAGTCGGGGGCAGGCGGCCTCGAGCTCGACGTCCACCTCACCCGCGACGGGCACGTCGTCGTGATCCACGACCCGACCGTAGATAGGACCACGGGGAGAACTGGAGCGGTTGCGGAGATGACCATCGACGAGATCCGCGCGCTCGACGCCGGCCACGAATTCACCCCAGACGACGGTGGCACCCTCCCTTACCGAGGCCGGAACGTACGGGTGCCGACGCTCGCCGAGGTGTTGCGACAGTTCCCCGGCGTCCCGGTCAACATCGACATGAAAGTGGACAGCCCAGGCATCGAAGCATCCGTCCTCGGGGTCTTGCGCACGGCAAACGCCGAGGGACGTGCCCTGGTTGTCTCGTCAGGCTACGGTGCCGTGAGGCGATTTCGTAGGATCTCCGGCGGAAGCATTTCCACAGGGGCGTCAAGGTGGGAGACGGGGGTCTTCTATCTCTTTAGCAGGCTCCACCTGGAGCTGCTCCTGCGCCCGGCCTACGACGCGCTCCAGGTGCCGCCGAGGCACAGGGGCATACCGCTCGCCACCCGGCGCTTCATCGAGGCGGCACATGCCAGGAGTGTGAGGGTGGATGTGTGGACTATAAACGAGGCAGACCAGATGCGCCGGCTGCTAGAACTCGGCGTCGATGTGATCATGACAGACAGGCCAGGGACGCTTGCTGAGGTGCTGAGGGAAAGAGAGATCTAATACGGAACCCGCATGATCGCTTCTGCGGTGTAGAACCTGAGCGAGGACAGCCTTGCTCCCAGCATGAGATTGCCCAACACATCCGTCATTCCCGCGAAAGCGGGAATCCACTGCTGCAGGCGCTACGCGCCCCTACCCTCACGCCACAATGAGCAGTACGGCGGAAGCCACTCCGAAGAGCGTGTAGGCCGCGCCGAGCGGCAAGAAATATTTGGGGTCATCACGCAAGGGGGTCAGGTACTCGGCGTAGGGGAGGATACGTATCGCGCGCCTGAGGACAGAGTTGTACTCGTATCGGAAGAAGATCATGTGCAGCCCGTTGGCCACCGTGACCAGGCAAAAAGGCAGGGCCCAGAGCTTCGAAGGATAGAGCTTCAAGGCAGGTGGCGTGATCAGCACGCAGAGCAGCCAGATCACCTGGATGGTCACGTAGCTCACCCAGGCGGCCGTAATCCTGTATCTGTGCTTCTCGTCGATGCTGGAATTCTAATGTAGGGATCGACGTGACAGCATGATCCCTTGCCGGATTGTAAACTTGTCGAAAGAGAAAGGGCCGTGATCCGGCTCGCAAAGAGGCACATCGAGTAGGAGAATAATGATCCGGGAATCGATTATCAAAGACCCTTCCCTCGCCACAGAGGGGCACCGCAAAATAGACTGGGTCGCCCAGCACGCGCCCGTTCTGAACAAGATCTCAGGCGAGCAACTAGCAGATGGTTCGCTGCGTGGGCGCAGGATCGCTATGACCATTCACCTCGAAGCGAAGACGGCTTACCTGGCGGTGCTCCTGTCTGAGGCTGGTGCCGACGTCACGGTCTCGGGGAGCAACCCGCTCTCCACCCAGGATGACGTCTGCGCGGCCCTGGCCGAGCGGGGTGTGAGGGTCTTCGCCACCCACGACCCTTCAGACGAAGACTTCGAGCGCTACCTTCACGCGACGCTCGAGACGGGCCCAGACCTGATCGTCGACGACGGCGCTGAGCTCGTCGGACGCCTCATAGAACACCACCCCGACCTCCTCGGCGACGTCATTGGAGCCTCCGAAGAGACCACCACGGGCGTTATGAAACTGAAGGCCATGACGGCCGAGGACGTACTGCCTTTCCCTGTTCTGGCGGCCAACGACGCCAGGATGAAGTACCTCTTCGACAACCGCTACGGTACAGGCCACTCCTCGATCGTCGCCCTGCTCTCCAACACCAACCTCTTCCTCTCTGGCAAGGCGGTCGTTGTCATGGGCTTCGGCTGGGTGGCGCGCGGCCTGGCCAAGTACGCCGACGGCATGGGAGCCCGGGTCATCGCGTGCGAGCCCGACCCCGTGAAGTTGCTCGAGGCCTACTCCGAGGGCTACGAGGTGATGAACTCCTTGCAGGCCGCCGAGGTAGGGGACGTGTTCCTGACCGGCACAGGTAACCTCAAGGTGCTAGGGGTGGAGCACTTCGCGCGGATGAAGGACGGCGCCCTGCTCGCGAACGCGGGGCACTACGATCACGAGTTCGATCTCGCCGCCCTGCGCGAGATGGCGACGGGCTCGCGCGAGGTCAGGCGCAACATCACCGAGTACGAGCTTCCCGACGGCAGGCGGCTGCACGTCCTGGCGCGCGGAAGGCTGGTAAACATAGCCGCAGCCGACGGACACCCGGTCGAGATCATGGACCTCACCTTCGCCGTGCAGGCGCTCGCCGCCCACCACCTCGCCAACCACGCGAACGACATGGCCCCGGGCATCCAGCCCATCCCCGAAGAAATAGACGACCTAGTAGCCCGCGCCAAGCTTGCCTCCCTCGGCGTAGAGCCCGAGACGCTGACGGAAGAACAAATCTCCTACCAGAAAAGCTGGCGGTAGGACCAATCATCCACCAGCAAACCTCGGTTCACACGAGGCCATGCGTAGGGGCGGGTTTCAAACCCGCCCAATGAGTTCAACGATCCCTCCCGCCTCGCTGATAATATCCAGAGTATGAGAACTATAACGATCCGGTACACGGCGTTCCGGGACTGCCCCAACTGCGAAGGGCGGGGCGACGACGGCGCCTCCTGGCGCCCCGCTGAGTGCAAAAGATGCAGGGGAAAGGGCACCCTCGTAACAAACGTCGAGGTCGAGGACTCCGCCTATGGCGTCCTTCCGCCCTCGAGCTACGATTTCAACGCCCTTGGCGAAGTCTACCTGCTCGACTTCGACGAAGACGAGCCCTTCGAAGTCGTACACGCCACGCCCTCGGAGTAGTCTGCAAAGGGTTCTCACCCCAAGCTCATGTACCCGCTACTCGCCACCTATGCGGGGTATGGACGTGCCGTACACGTTCCAGAAGTAGTACGCTGCCACTCCGAAGCCGATAACGATGACCACCCCGCGCAAGATACGGCGGTCTATCCTGCCGGAGACCACGCCTCCGACGTATCCACCAAGAAGGCCACCGATAACCATCGGAACGCCGTACCCCCAGTTGACAGCGCCCTCGACGATGAGGACCACGACCGCGACGCCCCGCAGGCAGCCCGTAAGGAGATTCTTCAACGCCACTACGCGGCCGACATCCCCCATCCCGAAGAGGCTCAGCGCAC
Source organism: Rubrobacterales bacterium (assembly GCA_038199875.1). Lineage (GTDB taxonomy): Bacteria > Actinomycetota > Rubrobacteria > Rubrobacterales > Rubrobacteraceae > Rubrobacter_D. The sequence continues at coordinate 41,415 of JBBPYN010000078.1, read as the reverse complement.
TGATCATCAAGATGCCTATGCCGGCCCCGAAGTAACCGCCGTAGACCGCGACGGCGAGCGTGATCACGACCGCAACGAGCCCAAGCTTTGCCGATAAGCCGCGGGAAGCAGGCGACTCGTTACGACGCCTTCGGGCAAGCCTTGGCTCGAGTACAAAAAGCACCGTGCCTCCCAGTATCAGCCAAGGCACGAAAAACGTGAAGTTACGCTCGTCCGTGTAGACCAGCAACAGCGCCCCCGCCAGGCCACCCAGCACGCTGGGCACGAGGAGCAACCGCAACCAGCCGCGGGGGATCTCGGAGATCTCGGCCCGCGAACGCCACACAGCCGGCGGGTAAGCGAGAACCAGGGCGACACTGCTCGTGGCGTCGGCTGCCACCGGAGGAATAACAAGCGCCAACAACGGGAACGTGACCAGGCCACCACCACCCGCCAACGAATTGATCGCACCAGCCAATATAGCGGCCAGGAAGAACAGAAAGTGAATCTCCAAAAAACCATCCTCTCTCCCACACCTTCCCTCGCTCTCCAAGCCATCATCTCATACTCCTTACCCCCTGCGATTCGCCCATTCGTCCAAAAACAAAAAGCTGAAAGCGAGGCCTGAAGGGCCGAAGCGTGCTGACAAGCGACCAAAGGGAGCGTGCTGACAAGGCGCTGCAAGCGCCGTGCTGACAAGCGGAGGCGAAGCCGGAGCGTGCTTACAGGCCTCTTGGGTTGACGCGGGCCATCAGGCGCAGTCCCTGGGCGAGGGCCGCGGAGATCCCGACCCCGATGATGTCGTATGTGGTCCAGTAGGTGTAAGGGGGACGCCCGACGCCACCGAACTTGTCGGCGTAACCTGCTGGATCGTCGATGGCTGCCCACGAGTAGGCGAAGGGGTAGAGCGCCCACTCCGCGGACGTGGCCGCAGTTGCCATGACGATGGCCGCAAGGACCCCGCGCCAGCCGCCCTGGAACGCCAGCAGTACGCCGAGAGCCAGGTAGACGAACAGGCGGGACGCCTGGATCAGCTCCTCACGGCCGAGTCCTTCGTAGACGCTCCTCCAAGAGAAGACCTCAGAGCCGAACCCGAAGATCGTGGCGGCCACGGTGTACGCCAGGGTAAGCGCTATCAGGGATCCCAAACTCCGCTCCATCCACAGGATTATATTGTTTGCGCTACGGCAACGCCGAGAGTACGGCCCTGGCGGATAGTCGATCCTTGAACGGCACGACGCCTCCTTCGACCGCACTGGAAAGGGCCTCCTGCGAGGCGCCTAGCTTCTCCGAGGCGGCGACGAGCACGCGGTGGCCCTGCTTCTCGGCTTCTCTTAGAAGGGAGACGCGTTCGACGAGGTTGCGCTCGGACCAGAAACCGAGGATCTCCAGCTGGACGACCTCCCCTGTGTCCGCGCGTCGCAGGGTAAAGTCGGGGACGAGCGCCGCTCTTCTCTCGGGGAAGGCAAGCACGTCGCCTCCGCGTTCGAGCTCCCAGCCGCCCGTGTCCTTCGCGCGCTCCCAGGCCCGGACGAAAGCCCCGCGGACGTCGTCGGCCTCACGCTCGTCCTTCGGTCCAAGGTAGTGGCTCTCCAGCCCGGCCGTCTCCGAGTCAAGCTCGAGAACGGTCTCCCTGCCCTTCCACTCTACGCTTGCAGAGAGCTTCCAGGGGGAGGTCAGGAGCAGGCCGGGGAGGAACTTCGCCAGGCGTAGGCCGTACTTGCGCGTTCCGCCGAAGATGGAGAGGGGGCCGTCGAGGCGGAGGCGATGGCCACGGGAGAACGGTTCGAGGTCGTAGATCAAACCAAGCGTCTTTACGTAGTGGAACACCAGCCTCGCGTCAGCCCCTTCGCCGAGGTCGACGACGAGCTCCCTCGCCGAGTAAAGTACGCCCTGTACCTGGGCGACGTTGTAGCGACGGACCAGTTCCCCTGGTGATGGCCTCTCGAAGTCGCCGAGGAGTTGGGCGCCCTGCCTGTCGGCGTACATGGATGCGGCGGGATCCCCAACCCCCGTCTCAACAGCCACCTGCGAGAGCACGTCCTCGCGTGTCGGGGCCTCGAGCAAACCCCGCTCCGCGGCGGGCGGCTCGGGCAGGGCCGCCGCGAGCTCGAAGACGCGGGTGCGCAGTGTATAGGGATCTGCCTCGGTCGGCGCGCTCCAGCCGGCCCGCTCCTCTAACAGCTTCGAGAGGGCGCGTACGATCCTGAACCCCCTGCGCGCGTCGAGCCCGGGGCCGAGGTCCTCCTCCATTGCCGCCAACTCACGCTCGAGGTGCGATCTCGGCGAGCCAACATGCCCGGCGTAGAGGTCGCAGAGTTCCCCAGCCACATCCAGTACGCGCGGATCGCCCGGCGAGAGCTTGTGGGGGACGAGCCTGCCTCGGTTCAGGCGGGCCATGACGTGCTCGGTGCGCAGCATTACAGGAAGGCCTCCTTGCGGCGGCGGGCCGTAAACTCCTCGCCGGTCTGGGCCGTGACGAGCTCGTAGAGGATCGCCTGTTTGCCCTCCCTCGGACGGAGGATACGACCAAGACGCTGGACGTACTCGCGGCGGGAGGCGCTGCCGGCGAGAATAACTGCCACCCCGGCGTCTGGAACGTCAACCCCCTCGTTCAAGACGTCTGAGGCTATGACGGCCCTGTAGCGGCCCTCCCGAAATCGGTCAAGTATCTCCTTGCGCTCCCTGGCCGGCGTCTCGTAGGTCACGCCTGGTATGAGGAACCTCCGGCTTAGCGCGTAGACCTCATCGACGCTCTTGGCGAAGACGATCACACGGTCTTCCCAGTGTCGTCTGAGGAGAGTCTCGAGCGTCGCGCCCTTCCTCATGGCGCCCTCCCTTATCTGACGCCGCCGCCGCGCCGCGAGGAGCGCCTCCCTACCCCCGGAATGGCTCGTCGAGGCGACCATGATAAAGCGCTGCCAGTCCTCGGGGGAGCGCATCGGAAGGCGGTGCTTGTCGAGGAAATCCCTGTAGACGGCCTCGGCCTGGGCGTAATCGAAGCGTTCCTGGGCCGTGAGCTCGATGGGTATGCGGACCAGCTCGAAGGGGGCGAGATAGGTGCCCGCCAGATCCTCCGGCGAGCGACGGTAGACGATCCGCCCGACGAGCTCGGGGAGTAGGTCGTGCCCGCCGTCCGGTCTCTCCGGCGTGGCCGTGAGGCCAAAGGAGTAGGGCGCGAGGAGCATCTTCGGGATGATCGCGTTCTTCGGGGCGGGCAGGTGGTGCACCTCGTCGTAGACTACGAGCGCGAAGCGGTCCCCGTAGCGTTCGGCGTGGATGTAGGCCGAGTCGTAGGTGGTCACGGTGAGGGGTGTGATCTCATGGTACCCGCCGCCGAGGAGCCCTATAGTGACCGAGCCGCCGAAGGCATCCTGCAAGACGGAGTACCACTGCTTCAACAACGCGAGGGTCGGGACGACGACGAGCGTGCTCCGCCCGACCCGCTCCATCGCACTTACGGCCACAGCCGTCTTGCCAGCACCCGTCGGCAAAACAACGACGCCTCGCAGCCCTTCCCGGCGCCAGGCAGCGAGAGCCTCCCTCTGGTAAGGACGCGGCTCCATCGCGACGCGGGACTCGAGGGGGACCTTCTCGAAGGCGGCGGCCCTGTCCTCGTGGGGGGTGCCAGAAGCCCGCAGGCTCAGGACGGTCTCGCTGTAGGCGCTTGCGGGAGCCCGCCACTGGCGGGTCCTTCCGTCCCAGACGAAAGGTTCGGGTAACCCGGAAGTGGCCCCGGACGCGACCAGGGTGCCGGCTTCGTAGAACAGCTCTATCACGCTCCCTAAAGCATAACCGAGACCTCCTCCGCTCTCAGCGCTAAACTGCCGGCACCTTGGTCGAAAGGTGACTCTGATTCGGGTAGAGAGACCATTCGAGATGCCAAACTTGCTCCTCATAGCCGTCACGCTGGTATCCCTGATCCTTATCCTCGCACGATGAGCAAACCCTTCGGACCTACGACCTGCCGCCTTTCGGGGCCGTCGTGGAGGCCGTCGAGTCGGGAGACATCCCGAGATCCCGCATCGAAGAATCCGTCAGTCGCCTGCTCGAGGTCAAAGAGAGATACGACTTGCGCGTGGAGGGCCGGCATTAGGTAGAATGCAGTCAGGTACAGGGGTAGTAGAGCCCGAAAGGCAACGGGGAACGGTGCGTTCGGGTAAACCGAAGGAGGAAGTGGATGGCTGAAGTAACCCTCGAGGAGGTAACCAAAGTCTTCGGCGAGGACGTGATCGCCGTCGACAAGATGAACCTGGACATACCTGACGGGGAGTTCGTCGTCTTCGTCGGACCGTCGGGTTGCGGGAAGTCCACGGCCCTGCGTATGATCGCCGGCCTCGAGGACATAAGCGGTGGCAAGGTCTTTATCGGGGATCAGGTCGTCAACGACCTTCCACCACGCGAGCGGGATATCGCGATGGTCTTCCAGAACTACGCCCTCTACCCGCACATGAACGTGCGGGAGAACATGGGCTTCGCCCTCAAGCTCAGGAAGATGGACAAGAACGAGATCGGGCGCCGCGTGGACGATGCCGCCAGGATACTCTCTATCGAACGCTTCCTCGACAGGAAGCCGAAGGCTCTCTCGGGCGGGCAGAGGCAGCGCGTGGCGCTGGGCCGGGCCATCGTGCGCGAGCCGAAAGCGTTCCTCATGGACGAGCCGCTCTCCAACCTCGACGCCAAGCTCAGGGTGCAGATGAGGACGGAGATAGCCAAGCTGCACAACAGGATCGGCACCACCTCGATTTACGTAACCCACGACCAGACCGAGGCCATGACGATGGCCGACCGTATCGTGGTTCTGAGGGACGGCAAGGTGCAGCAGATAGCGACGCCCCAGATCATGTACGACCAGCCGGATAACATCTTCGTGGCAGGCTTTATCGGGAGTCCGGCGATGAACTTCATCGCAGCCCGCCTCGAGAAGGAGAACGGCGGTCATGAGGTGGTCTTCGGCAACACGCGCCTATCTTTGACCCAGGAAGCGCTGGGCGGCGCCAGGGAGAAGGGATACGACCCCGAGTCCTTCACGGGCAAGGACGTGATCCTTGGCATCAGGCCAGAGCACATCGAGGACTCTGGCACCGAGGCGGCCGAGGGCATCGGCGGGTCGGACGGCCAGAACACGATGGAGGTCGAGCCGCAGGTCATAGAGAGCATGGGTTCGGAGAAGTACCTGTACTTCGAGATCGCTGGGGATCAGGCCGCCCACCTTGAGAGCCTCGGCGACATGACCGACGACGAGACCTCGGGGGATGAGGACGGGGGAGGCTCGGCCGACGAGTCGGGGGAGATGATGGTCGCGCGGGTGGCGGCAGAGAGCGTCGCGAAGGAAGGCGAGCAGATGCGCCTGGTGATCGATGCCAGCAAGGTGCAACTCTTCGACCCCGAAACCGAACAGGCGATCTTCTAGTGGCCGGGATAAGGTGCCGATTCCGCGGACGGCCCGGTCCGTTTACCCTTCTCTTGGAGGGGAACGGACGGGGTCGCCGTAGGGGCTGGCAAAGAGAGAACGCAGAGCGTTTTGTTGTCGTAGAAAGGAACGTGCGAGCATGACGGAAGGCACAGAAGCGGGGGCCAGCGTATCCGCCGGAAGAAGGCTGAACCGGCGCGACTTCCTGAAGATGAGTGGCGCCGGACTAGCCGGGGCGGCGCTGCTGGGGAGCACGGCCTGTGGTGGCGGTAGCAGCGGCTCGGGAGACTTAATCTTCTCGATGGGGACCGACACGAGCGGCACCCTGCAGGGTCTGGTGGACAAGTTCAACAAGCAGAGCAAGGACTTCAAGGTCCAGTACAGGGAGATGCCCACCGACTCGGGCGCGTACTTCGACAAGCTCAGGACCCAGTTCCAGGCCGGCGGCGGCGACATAGACGTCATCGGCGCGGACGTGATCTGGCCTGCCCAGTTCGCCGCCAACGGTTGGCTCCTGGACGTTACCGACAAGTTCCCAAAGAGCGACCAATCGCAGTTCCTGCCAGGGCCCATACAGACCCTCATGTACGAGGGCAAGATCTACGGCGTGCCGTGGTTCACGGACGCCGGGCTTCTCTACTACCGGGCGGACCTGCTGGAGAAGTCGGGGTACTCGGAACCTCCCAAGACCTGGTCCGAGCTCGAGGAGATGGGCTTGAAGACCGCGAAAGACCAGGGCATCGATAACGGCTTCGTGTTTCAGGGAGACCAGTACGAAGGTGGGGTTTGCAACGGCTGCGAGTACATCTGGACCAATGGCGGCAATATCCTCGACCCGGCCGACCCATCGAAGGTGGTAATAGACAGCCCCGAGGCCGCGGCGGGACTGGCGACCGAGCAGGGTATCGTGGAGGACGGTATCGCGCCGCAATCGGTGGCGACCTACACGGAGACGGAGACCGACCCGGCCTTCCTGGGCAACAAGGCGGTCTTCGCACGCAACTGGCCCTACATGTACGCATTGGCCGGAACCAAGGACTATCCTGACGTCAAGCCAGAGCAGATCGGCGTCGCTCCCCTGCCGCTCGCCGAGGGCCAGACCCAGCTTGCCAGCGCGCTCGGCGGGTGGAACATGCTCATCAACGCCCAATCGGACATGCAGGACGAGGCGTGGGAGTTCGTCAAGTTCATGACCAGCGAGCAGAGTCAGAGACAGCGGGCCCTTTCGGCATCGCTCCTGCCCACCCGACCCTCGCTTTACCAGGACTCCGAGATCAGGAACACCCTGCCGGTCGTCGTGCAGGGCGAGGAGGCGCTCAAGAACGCCAGGTCGCGGCCGGTCTCGCCTTACTACTCGGACATGTCCCTGGAGATGCAGGAGCAGTTCAACGGGGTGGTCAACGGCGATACCTCTCCCGAGGACGCCGTCAAGGCGCTGCAGCAGAGCCTGACGCAGATCGTCGAGGCGGGGTCGTAGCCTGGGGTAAATCCCCGGCGGCCGTCCGCCGGGGACTGAAGATAGAGAGGTGAGGTGTGACCAGTTCCGATAGAGAGAATGTCTCAAGCGTAAGGAGCGCAGAGAAAACGCGGCGGGGCGGCTGGTTCAGGGAGGAGTTCGGCAACCCCGAGCGGCGCCTGGCCTACTATATGATCCTGCCGGCGCTGCTTATCATCTTGATAATAGCCTTCTTCCCGATCATGTACTCCGTCGTGTTGAGCGTTACAGACTCGACCGTTACCGCCTCCGGCTCGTTCGTCGGGGTCGAGAACTACGTGGAGATGTTCAAGAACCCTGACTTTCTAGAGGGCCTGAAGAACACCGTTATCTTCACGGTTGCCAGCGTGACCCTCGAGTTCGTGCTCGGGCTTGGGATAGCGCTGGCGATCAACCGGGCCTTCAGGGGCCGCGGGCTGGTTCGGGCGGCGGTCCTGGTGCCGTGGGCCTTCCCCACGGTCATCTCTGCGGTGATGTGGCGCCTGATGTTCCAGGACCAGATCGGCGTCATCGACGCCGTGGCCAACGGCCTCGGCATCATTAGCGAACCGATACTCTCAGACAGCACGCTACTCCTGATAGGGTGCATCCTGGTCGACACCTGGAAGACGACGCCGTTCATGGCGCTCCTGCTGCTCGCGGGCCTGCAGACCATCCCAGGGGAGGTCTATGAGGCGGCGAGGGTCGACGGGGCGAACGTGATGCAGCGCTTCTTCCGCATCACGATGCCGCTGCTCAAAGGCACCATCCTGGTCGCGGTGTTGTTCCGCACGCTGGACGCCTACCGCGTCTACGACCTGTTCTGGGTCTTGAGCGGCCAGCAGCTCGAGTCGCTGAGCACGTTCGTGTTCAAGGCGGTGCGCATAAGCCAGCTTCTGTTCGCGCAGGGGAACGCGGCGTCGATCTTCGTCTTCGTATCGTCGTTCTTGATCGCCCTGGTCTTTATAAAGGTCTTCGGCATGCAGACATCGACGGAGGAGTAGAGGATGGCCAGCGCAACGACTACCAAAGGGGCGGCGGGCCGAGGCTCCCTGAACGCTATCCTGTTCTACGTCTTTCTGGTGCTTTTCGTCCTCGTGAGCCTGTTCCCGCTGCTGTGGGTCTTCAGGATGAGCATCGTTACCAAGTCGGACCTCCTGACCTCCCCTGTGGTCACGCTGGCCGCGCCGCCTGTCGGGACCAGCTACAGTACGGTCTTCGGTAACCCAGACTTCATCCAGGCGCTCCAGAACAGCGTGATCGTCGCGGGGACGACGACGGTGATCTGCCTGTTCTTCGGTTCGATTTGCGCCTACTCGATAGCCAGGCTCCGCTTCCGCTTCAAGAACTCGATCATGACCGTCATACTCGCGATCAGCTTCTTCCCAGCGGTGGCGATCATAGCCCCGCTTTTCATACAGTTCACCGCGGTTGGCATCATAAACACCTACTGGTCGATGATCATCCCTGACGTCGTCTTCGCCTTGCCGCTGACGATCTGGATACTCGTGGCGTTCTTTAGAGAACTGCCGCGCGACCTCGAAGAAGCCGCGAAGGTGGACGGCGCGACAACGCTGCAGGCGTTCCGCAAGGTCATAGTGCCTCTGGCTGCACCCGGCGTGTTCACGACGGCCATCCTGACTTTCATCCACGCCTGGAACGAGTTCCTGTTCGCCAACACGTTTACCTTCGACGCAGCCCACTACCCGGTCACCGTCGTGATCCCCAACTTCGCAACCACCTACACGACGGACTACGGGGCGCAGGCCGCGGGGGCTGTGATCGTGACGGTCCCGCTCGTGATACTGGTCCTGATCTTCCAGCGCCGCATCGTCTCGGGGCTGACGGCAGGGGCCGTCAAGGGGTAGAACGAGAAAGGGATACCCTGAACAAAGAGAAGTTCTGGGCGCGCGATCTGGAGCCTGGCTCCAGACTGCGCGCCAGCTTCCTTGCAACCGACACCACCGTCCGCAAGGACAGCCGCGGCGTGCCCTACCTCTCCATGAAGCTGGTCGACCGCACCGGCTCGGTCGATGCCCGCATGTGGGGGAAACTCCCCGAGGAGTTCCTCAACGATCCTCCTGGCCAGGCCTATGTGGACGTCGAGGGGCAGACCCACGAGTACCGCGGCACCCTGCAGGTCAAGCTGGACCGGCTGCGTCTCCTGCGGCCCGAGGATGTCACGGAGGAGGATTACCTCCCGACTACGGAATTGGACCGTCGAGCCCTGGCGGCGGAGCTCGAAAACGCCGGGCAGGAACTGCAAAACGAACACCTGAGGGGCCTCTTCGAGAAGATGGTCTCGGACGAGGACTTCTGGAAGACGTTCTGCGAGGCCCCGGCGGCCAAGAGGATGCACCACGCCAGGTTAGGTGGTCTGCTGGAGCACTCGGTAAGCTGCCTGCGCATAGCCCGCGAGTTGGCCGAACTCTACCCCGTGGACCGCGACCTCCTCGTCTTCGGCGCCATCTTCCACGATGTGGGCAAAGTGCGCGAGCTCTCCTGGGACAGGGGAGCCTTCGCCTACACCACAGAAGGCCGCCTGCTCGGCCACGTCGTACTCGGCGAGCGCCTCGTGAACTCTTACATCGCGACCCTGCCAGACTTCCCAGAAGACCTACGCCTCAGGCTCTCGCACGTCCTTATCTCACACCAGGGCGAGACCGAATACGGCTCCCCCGAGCGCCCCAAGACCCTCGAAGCCCTGCTGGTTCACCTCATAGACAACCTCGACGCGAGGGCCGCCATGTACGTCGAAACAACCACAAACGTCAGCCCTGGCGGCTGGAGCCACCACGAAAACCCTCTGGGCCGCGCCCTGTACGTCCCCGAACAAAATACGTAGGGGCGGGTTTCAAACCCGCCCCTTATGTTTCAAACCCGCCCAAATACGAACCGCCCCTACTTGTCTTTGTCTTCGTCCTCGTCCTCTCCGGCCGCAGTGATCTCCTCTTTGAAATCGTCGATGGCGCGGCGGGCCTCTGCGACGAAGCGGCCCATGTCCTTGGCCATCTTCGGGAGAGAGCTTGGCCCGAAGAGGACCAGGAATATGAGACCGACGATCACCAACTCTTGGGGAGCCACGCCGAACATGACCTAAATATAACCCGCGGATGCGCACCTTACAAACAGCCGCAACTCGCGCGCCTTCGCAGCGTATATACTCATCGCATGCCGTTCTTCGAGAAAGACCGTACATGATCTCCTGGGGCGCGGCGCGGACGATAGCCGTGACGCTTGCCTCCCGCACCGAGCGGGGACCGGCTAGCGACTTCGACTACGCAGGAGCCGTACAGACGACCCTTGACCCGCTCTCGGAGTTCACGGGGATCGAGCTCCCGCAGGGACCGCCGAGCGGCCGCCAGCTCAGGATCGCGGACCGAGCCGAGTGGATCGACTTCAACATCGAGGGCTTCGGACATCTGATGGAGCCAGTCGTGCAGCGCGCCGCAGCCGGCGCGGGCGACTTCACCTGGGCGGTGGGAGGCGTAACGCTGACGGCCCAGGTCGGATTCCTGCTCGGGTTCCTCTCTTCGCGGGTCCTTGGACAGTACGATACGGGGCCGCTGCTCACGCCGCGGCGGGCCGAAGAGCCTGGCAAGGTCTTCTTCCTCGACGGAAACATAGTCTCGGCCGCTGGCAGGCTCGGGGTGCCCGTCGACGGCCTCAGGCTCTGGATCGTGCTGCACGAGATGACCCACGCGCTCCAGTTCGAGGGCTACCCGTGGCTGCGGCGGCACCTCGGGGATCTTCTTCAGAGCTTGATCTCGCCGCTCGCCGACCGGCTCGGAGTACGCGAGACGCTCGGGCGCCTCTCCGGCAACCTGAAGACCGGTGGCCGGTCGGTGGAGCTGTTGATGAGCCGCTCCCAGCGCGATTCATTCGATCGGATGCAGGCGGCCATGTCGGTCATAGAGGGCTACTCGGACTACGTCATGCACAACGTCGGCAAGGGCCTGGTTCCCCACTACGAGGACCTCAAGGAGCGCATGGCAAGGAGCAGGACCCACCGCCCGCCCTTCGAGACCGCCGTGTTCCGCCTGACCGGCCTCGACGTCAAGCTGGAGCAGTACAGGCTCGGCGAGATGTTCGCCGAAGCCGTGGTGAGACGCCAGGGTATGGAAGGCCTCAACCGCGTCTGGCAGAGCCCCGAGAACCTGCCATCCCTCGAAGAAGTCCGCGATCCTGGCCTCTGGATGTCGAGGCTTGGAACGCCCTGAGATGGAACGGGAACCCAAGCCGACCCCCACTTCCCTTGGCTACGAGTTCGCCCGCGAGGAACAGGCCAGGGCCGCCGCATCGGACCTCGACCGGCGCTTCACGGAGGCCGAGCTCGCGGGCCTCCGCATCTTCCGCGTCCGCTGGAACGGCAACTACCTGGTAGAAGCAGCCTTCTCCGGTGTAACCCCCGAGTCACGCCTCCAGGACGCCCGCGCCCTACTTGGCGAATCAGGCACCCCGGTACACCCAGACGACCTCACCGACTACAAAAAGGCTACGCAAGAAGGCAAAGGCCTACCAGATTGGCTACGCCGTTTCTTCAAGTGAAAGCTCCGGCCTGCTATGCAGGCTTTCTAATCCATTCTTTGTTGGAGGCGGGCGATCTGCTCTCTCAGGTCGTCGATCTCGTGTTCGAGGTACTTCTCCCTGCCGCGGATGCGGGTGTAGCCGGATTCCACGATGGAGCCAAGGCCGTCTACGGCCCTGACCACGCTCCTGCCCAGGAAACGCGCGGAGACGTCGAGGCCGCCGAACGCCGACTCGCGGGCAGAGCGTGCGGTCGGGGTGGTCGCGAAGGCACCGACGGCGAAACCGCCAACGGCCCCCACGGTCGCTCCGAGCACGAATTTGGTGTTTCCCTGGCCCAAAACCGCGATCCTCCCGGCACTTTCGAGCTTCGACGGCGCAAGTTTAGCACAGCGCCCTTGCGCGAAGTCTGGCGGGTTATACTGAGCTGCGCATGATGGAGACGGGAAAAAGGGAGCTGCTCCGTGACCTCCCCGCCGTGGATGCAGTGATGCGCGACCCGTCTGGACTGGCGCTCGCGGGTCTTCACGGCCGGGCTTCCGCGACCGCGGCCGTCCGCGAGTCGCTTGACGGCCTGCGGCGCCGGATCGCCGCTGGCGAGAGACCTGAGATCTCAGAGCGGATCGTCGTCACTGCGGCTTCCAGGCTCCTCGCAGGCAGGGGTCTCAGGCGGGTTGTCAACGCTACGGGGGTGATCCTGCACACCAACCTGGGGCGCTCGGTCCTCTCTGAGCGGGCGGCCCTGGCCGCCCACGAAGCGGCCACCCGCTACTCGAACCTGGAGTACGATCTCCGCTCCGGCGCCAGAGGCTCGCGCTACGATCACGCGGTGGCGCTTCTCAGGGAGCTGACTGGCGCGGAGGACGTGCTCGTCGTCAACAACTGCGCCGGGGCGACGCTCCTCGCGCTCACTGCGGTCGTCTCGTCGGGAGCCTCTGAGGCGCCCGAGGTGATCGTCTCGCGGGGCCAGCTGATCGAGATCGGGGGCGGATTCCGCATCCCCGAGGTGCTTGCCCTCTCCGGCGCCCGCCTCAGGGAGGTCGGGACGACGAACCGTACGAGGCTCTCGGATTACGAGAACGCCGTAGACGAACGCACACGCGCGGTCCTGTGGGTACACCCGAGCAACTTCGAGACGGTTGGCTTTACGGAGTCGGTAGGGGTCGCTGACCTCACGTCCCTCGGACTCCCCGTCATCGCTGACGTCGGCAGCGGGGCGCTGCAGTCAGCGGGTAATGAGCCAAGGGTTCAGGAGGTCGTCAGGGAAGGCGCTGACCTTACCGTGTTCTCGGGGGACAAGCTTCTCGGGGGACCGCAGGCGGGCATAGCTGTTGGAAAATCGCGTTGGATCTCCGCCATGCGCCAGCACCCCCTCGCCCGAGCCCTCCGCGCCGACAAGCTCTGCCTCGCAGCCCTTGAAGCGACCCTGACCTCCTACCTCGAAGGCACCGCTGAAGATGACCTCCCAACCCTCCGAATGATAAGAACCCCGACCCCCGAAGTAGAAGACAGGGCCCGTCGACTCGCCGACGCCCTGAGAAACGAAGCGCCTGCCCTCGAGGTCGATGTGGCGTCCTCTGTGGCCCGCAGTGGCGGGGGCACGCTGCCAACGCACGAGATCCCCTCCTTCGCCGTTAGACTGGGAGGAACGGACCCGGAAGCGCTGGCCGAGGGGCTACGCTCCGCGGATCCGCCCGTGATCGGCCGCGTGCGCGAGCAGAGGCTGTGGCTGGACGTGCGTACGCTCCTGCCAGGTGATGAGGAGGCCGTCGTAGGAGCCGTGAGACAAGCTCGTGGGTGAGCCCGGCGGGCACAGGATAGCCCTCACCATAGGCACCGCGGGGCACGTGGACCACGGCAAGACCACGCTGGTCCGGCGCATGACAGGCACCGACACCGACCGTCTGGAAGAGGAGCACCGCAGGGGCATCTCCATAGTGCCAGGCTATGCGGAGCTCGACCTTCCGAGCGGCCGGCGGGCGAGCCTCGTCGACGTACCTGGCCACGAGCGCTTCGTAAAGAACATGGTTTCTGGATCTACAGGCGTCGACGCCTTCATGCTCGTCGTCGCCGCCGACGACGGGGTCATGCCCCAGACCCGCGAGCACCTGGATATCTTGCGAATCCTCGGCGTCGAACAGGGGGTAGTCGCGCTCTCGAAGACCGATGCCGTAGACGAAGAGACCGTGGAGCTTGCCGCGCTTGAGGTCGAGGATCTTCTCGAATCAAGGGGCCTGGACGCACCGATAGTCTTCGTGAGCGGCGCGACCGGTGAGGGTGTGGGGGATCTTATGCTGGCGCTCGACGCGCTGGCTGCGGAGACGGTGGAAAGGCGGCCTGGAGATCTGGCGCGGTTACCCGTGGACCGCTCTTTCGTGCTAAAGGGCATCGGGGTAGTTGTTACGGGGACGTTGTGGAGCGGGGAGATCAGGGCAGGCGACGTGCTTCATACCACCAGGGGTCTGCGCCCGCGCGTGCGCGGGGTGCAAAACCACGGCCACCCCGCCGAGGTCGCCCGCGCAGGTGCCCGGACGGCCATCGACCTCACCGGCATCGAAGCCTCCGAGATCGAAGCCGGCGAAGTGCTGCTCTCCTATCCCGTCCCGGCTGGCCGCGACCTCGACGCCCGCGTCCGTCTCCTCGAGAGCGCGAATCCCCTCGCCCACGGCGTTCGCGTGTGGGTTCACCACGGGACGCGCTCCACGAACGCCCGCATCAGGCTGGCGGAAGGGAAGGAGATCCCACCAGGCACCACCGCCCTCGCCCGCCTGAGGCTCGACGAGCCCTTCGTCACGCTCAGGGGCGACCGCTTCGTGCTGCGCTCGATGGAGGGAACCACGATAGGCGGCGGCACCGTACTCGACCCTGCAGCGACGGGCCGCCGTCCCGACTCATCGTGGCTCGAAGCCCTCGAAAGCAACGACGCAAAGAAGGCCGTCCCGCTCGCATTGGCCCGCAGACCCCGCGAAGGCATGACCACACAAGAGCTCTCGCTCGTCCTCGGGCTTCCGGCCGACGAGGTTTCCCGCGCGGTGGAGACCGACGCCGGCGTAAAGACCATCGGAGACATCCACGTCCCGGTCGAGGAGGTCGCCGCGGCACGGGATCGCCTCCTTGAAGCCCTGGAACGCCGGGCCGCCGAGTACCCCGAGAACCCCGAGCTAACCGTCGCCGCAGCCCGCACCGCGGCGGGCCTCTCTACCCGCCTCGCCGACGCCCTGCTAGCAGACGCAGAGAAGGGAGCAGTCAAGGTGACAGACACCGGCGTCAGTCTGCCGCGCGAGGGAGTACCCGCGGAACTGGAGCGCGAAGCAAACGAGCTGCTCGAAGAACTAAAGGCCGCAGGCGCCGAACCCCCGGCGGCGGAGTCAACACCTGCGATGCGCCTGCTCGTCAAGCGTGGGGATGCGGTGGACCTCGGGGCCTCCCTCTTCGCCGCACGCGAGGCCGCCGAGTCGGTACTCGACCGAATAAAGACCATCTGCATGGAACAGGGTGAGATCTCCCTGGCAGGACTCCGCGATAGCCTCGGTACCAGCCGCAGGTACGCCCAAGCCTGGCTCGAGTACTCCGACGTCGCAGGCGTCACCAGCCGCACGGGCGACGTCCGCGTCCTGACCCGCCGCCACAGGCAGGCGATGTAATAAACTCTTTCCGCCGAACCCGGAATGCGTGGGCCTGGTGGCCCGGCCGGTCTTCAAAACCGGTTTGCGGCCGCAATGCGGCTGTGGCGGTTCGATTCCCCCGCATTCCGCTTTGTGAGCCAGTCAGCCTTTCAGCCTGCGCGAGCCCCGGCTGACAAGCGAAGGCTTAAAGCCTGAGCGTGCTGAAACGGAGGTTTGTAATGACATTTTCTCATCTCGATAGCGAGGGCGCGGCCAGGATGGTCGATGTGGGGGAGAAGGCCGTCGTGCGGCGCACCGCCGTCGCCGGGGGGTTCGTCCGGATGTCCCCTGAGACTATAGAACTGTTGCGTAAGGCGGCGTTGCCCAAGGGGGATGTGCTGAACACGGCCAGGATCGCCGGAGTGATGGCGGCCAAGAAGACGCCCGAGCTCATACCTCTCTGCCACGGCCTGAACCTGACCTCTTTGGACCTCGAGTTCGAGGTCGGGCACGACCGCGTAGGTATCACGGCGGCGGCCCGCGCGAGCGACCGGACGGGCGTCGAGATGGAGGCCCTAACCGCGGTGAGCGTGGCCGCGCTCACCGTCTACGACATGTGCAAAGCCGTTGACAAGGGCATGGTTGTCGAGGAGATCAAACTGCTTCACAAAACGAAGGAATCCGTCGGGCCGTGAAGGCTTATACGGTGCCGTGTGATGGTGCATGCAACACTTTGTTAGACAATGATATCGACCGTGTGGTTATGCTAGAATTTCTGGCTAACCTGCGGGCTATTCGCTAGGTCAGGAGCAGAGATCGAAGGCGAAAACACCGTCCTTTACCCCATATTCCTGGACCTCTCCGGCAGGCGTTGCGTCGTGGTCGGGGGTGGGGCGGTGGCAGCAAGGAAAATTCGAAAACTGTTGCAGGCTGGGGCCGAGGTCGTCGTAGTATCCCCCGAGGTCCGTCCCGAGCTGGAGAGCATGGACCTGGAGATCAGGCGTCGAGCCTACGAGTACGGCGACCTCGAGAGTGCGGACCTGGCGTTCACGGCGACGGACTCGCGGGAGGTGAACGCGGCGGTTGCGGGCGAGGCGAAGAGACGCGGGGTGCTTATCAACGTCGCCGACCGTCCTACTGAGGGAGATTTCGCCTTGCCATCGACGCTACGGCGGGGCGGGCTGCAAGTCGCGGTCTCGACGGGAGGGGCTTCGCCCACGTTGGCGCGAAGGATCAGGGACGAGTTGGAACAGAACTTCGGGCCTGAGTGGGCCGGTGTCGTAGAGAGATTGGATGCCGCCCGTCGGGCCGGTCGGGCGCCCGATGAGGACGTTGAAGAGGAGGTGGGTCGATGCTTGTCGCGGTTGCGGGGATGAGCCACCGCTCGGCGCCCGTCGAGGTGCGAGAGCGCGTCGCGTTCCCACCGTGCGCGGGACGCGACTTTCTCAGGCGCCTCAAGGACGAGGGCGTGGCCGCGGAGGCCGTGCTGCTCTCGACGTGCAACAGGACCGAGGTCTACACCGTCGTCGAGGACGAGGGCGCGAGGGGACGGGTGCTCGACCTGCTCGCCGAAGACAGAAGCGTCGAGAGGGAGTCGCTGGAGCGGGACACGTACTGGCTCACCGACTCGGAGGCCGTGCGGCATCTATACAGGGTCGCGTCTTCCCTTGACTCGATGGTCGTGGGGGAGGGGCAGATCCTCGGCCAGGTCCGCGAGGCGTATAGGGCGGCGACCGAGGAGCAGTGCGCAGGCCAGATCCTCAACCGCCTCTTCCACACGTCTCTCAGAGTCGGTAAGAGAGTCCGCTCCGAGACGGGGATAGGTGACAGCTCGCTCTCCGTGCCGCGCGTCGCCGTCAAGCTCGCCGGGGAGGTCTTCGGTTCGCTCGCGGGGAGGCGGGCCCTTGTCCTCGGCGCCGGAGATATGAGCGAGCTCGTCGTCAAGCACCTCAAGGACAGGGGCGTCTCAGACCTCCTCATCGCCAACCGTACCCCCGAACGCGCCAGGCTGCTAGCAGGTCGGGTGGGGGGCAGGAGCGTCTCGTTCGGTGCCATTGCCGCCGAATTGCCCGAGGTCGATGTGGTTGTCAGTTCCACGGGCTCGGGAGAGTGGGTCGTTCGGAGCGAGACGGTCGCTGGCGCGCTCGAGGCGAGGGAAGACCCCCTGTTCTTCATAGACATCGCCGTGCCAAGGGACGTCGACCCTGTGGTCCAGAACCTGGAGAACGTCTACCTCTACGACATAGACGACCTCCAGGCCGTTGTCGAGCGGAACGCAGAAGGACGTCAGGACGCGGCCGAGGAGGGGGAGGCCATGATCTCCCCAGCAGTCCTCGAGTTCACCGGCTGGCTCTCGACGCTGCACGCCGTACCCATGATCCAGGAGCTCCGCGACGAGGCCGAGAGGATAAGACGTCACGAGCTCGCCCGCGCCCTGAAGAGGATGGAGCTCTCGCCCGAAGAAGCAGACTCCGTCGAGCGCATGAGTCACTCCCTCGTCAACAAGCTGCTACACGGTCCGATCCAGGAGATAAAGGCCCGCGCCGAGGCCGGCTCCCCCCTCGAAAGCTCTGAGATCAGGCGTCGCCTCCTGGCCCTGGACGGCCTCGACGTGGAGCTGCACCGCCCTCGCCACCGGTCCCCATGACCGGAGAACGCTCCGTTATCCTCGGCACGCGTGGATCGAGGCTCGCCCTCGTGCAGGCCGAAGGGTGCGCGGCAGTCCTGCGCGACGCCGGTATCGAGGTCGAGGTCCGTACCATAAGGACGACCAGCGAGCACCACCCGGATACCCCGCTCGCCGTCATCGACCAGCGGGACGTATTCACCCGCCAGCTCGACGAGGCCCTGCTTTCGGGGGAGATAGACCTCGCCGTGCACTCGCTCAAAGACGTACCTACGGGGCTGCCTGAAGGGATCTCGCTCGTCGCCATCACCCGCCGCCACGACCCCTCGGACGTGCTCGTCTCAGACGATCGATACACGGTGGAAGGTTTGCCTTACGGTGCCGTCGTCGCCACATCCAGCCTGCGGCGGAGGGCGCAACTCCTGCATCACAGGCCTGACCTGGAGATCGTCGGCATCAGGGGCAACGTGGATACGCGCGTGCGCAAGATGCGCGAGGGCGCGGCCGACGCGGTCGTGCTTGCCCGGGCTGGCCTCGAACGCCTCGGCCTCGACGCGCCGCACACGGTCATACCCACCGACATGGTTCTTCCCGCCGTCGGCCAGGGCGCTCTCGCCGTAGCCACGAGGCGGGATCATCCCCTTTGTGTCCCTATCCGAGAGGTCCTGAACCACACGACTACCGAGAGGGCCGTGCTCGCCGAGCGGGCGATGCTCCGCGCGCTCGAAGGCGGTTGCAGGGTCCCCGTCGGGGCGAGCAGCACCATCGTAGGAGGCGTGGTGCGGCTTAGCGGCGTTGTCATCTCTCCGGATGGGGCGCTCGTGTACCGCGCAGAAGCCGAGGGCGAGGAGCCTGAGGAGGTAGGAAACAGGCTGGCGTTTGACCTGCTGCAGCAGGGTGCCGCGGTGGTGCTGGGTGAGGTCAGGGAGGTCAGGAGCTAGGTGATCTACCTCGTCGGGAGCGGGCCTGGCGACCCTGGACTGTTTACGGTCAAGGGGGTCAGGTACATGCGGGAGGCCGATGCCGTCGTATACGACAGGCTCGCCCCCGAGGCGCTCCTGGGGTACGCGAGGCCTGACGCGGAGAAGATCTACGTCGGCAAGAAGCCAGGCAACCCTACGATGTCCCAGGATGAGATCAATGCCCTCCTCGTGGAGCTTGGCCGCGCCGGGAAGACGGTAGTGCGCCTGAAGGGCGGCGACCCTTACATCTTCGGCCGCGGCGGGGAAGAGGCGCTCACCCTGATCGAAGCCCGACTTCCCTTCGAGGTCGTCCCTGGCGTGACGAGCGGCGTCGCGGCCCCTGCATACGCAGGAATCCCGGTCACGCACAGGAACGTCTCGACCAGCGTCGCGTTCGTCACAGGACACGAGGACCCGAAGAAGGGAAGCACGGACGTCGACTGGAGCAAGCTCGCCAACGGCGCCGACACGCTCGTGCTGTACATGGGCGTCGGGCGGATAGGTGAGATCTCCTCGAACCTCGTCGCGGCAGGGAAGAGCCCGGACACCCCCGTGGCCTGCGTCAGATGGGGGACCGTAACGGAACAAAGGACCGTCACAGGTACGCTCGATGACATCGCTGACGGGGTTTCCGAGGCCGGCCTGAAGCCGCCCGCGATCATCGTCGTAGGGGAGGTCGTCGCCCTGCGCGAGGCGGGGCTCGACTGGTACGAGCGGCGCCCGCTCTTCGGGCGCAGGGTGGTGGTCACGCGGGCGAGGGCGCAGGCTGGCGAGCTATCTGCCGAGCTTGCAAGGCTCGGGGCCGAGGTCCACGAGTTCCCGACCATCGAGATACGCCCCCCCGCAGACTTCGGACCGCTCGACGCGGCGATCCGCGAACTCCACTCTTTCGGCCTCATCGTCTTCACCAGCGTGAACGGGGTAGACGCCTTTCTCACGCGCCTGCGTCACCACGGGCTGGACCTTAGGGCGGTTCCGCGCAGCGCGAAGTTGGCCGCCATCGGTCCTGCGACGGCCGAGAGGCTCGAGGAGGCCGGACTGCGGGTCGACGTGGTCCCCGACGAGTACAGGGCAGAGGCTCTTGTCGAGGTCCTGGACACTGGGCAGCTCGCAGGAGAACGCGTGCTCATCCCGCGCGCGAAGGTGGCGCGTGAGGTTCTGCCCGAGAAGCTCAGGGAGGCCGGGGCCGAGGTCGTCGTCCCGCCCGCCTACGAGTCTGTCCCGTCTTCTCAGAGCAAAGAGGAGTTGTCCCTGAGATTGCAGGCTGGCGAGGTAGACTGCGTGACGTTCACGGCCAGCTCCACGGTGGAGAACTTCGTCGGGACGTTCGGGGCGGGGGAGGCGGCGCGGCTCCTCGCGGGAACCAGGGTCGCGTGCATAGGTCCGATCACGGCAGACACCGCCCGCAAAAGGGGCCTCAGGGTAGACGCCCAGGCTGATGAGTACACGATACCGGGACTCGTCGAGGCAGTCGTCGACCTCCTCGCCGCGGACCCGGCAAAGAGGGGTGATTAGCATGGCGTTCCCGCAGCAGAGGTTGAGGAGGACCAGGCGTACCGCGGCACTCAGAGGGCTCGTGCGCGAGACGCGGCTCTCGCCGCAAGATCTCGTTTACCCGATCTTCGTGACCGCCGGGGAGGACGTAAAGAACCCCATAGCTTCGATGCCCGGGATCTTCCAGCTCTCCATAAACCACGCTGTTGCCGAGGCCCTGCGGGCGCGCGATCTCGGAATCCCCGCCGTCCTGCTCTTCGGCATCCCTGACCACAAAGACGAGGCGGCGACCGGGGCCTACGACCCCGAAGGGATAGTACAGCTCGCCACAAGGGCAATAAAGGACGCTGCGCCTGAGTTGCTCGTGATTACGGACGTATGCCTGTGCGAGTACATGAGCCACGGCCATTGCGGGGTCGTCGAGAAGGAGACCGGCGAGGTGCTCAACGACGTGAGCCTGGAGCTTCTTGCCCGCACTGCAGCATCCCAGGCCGAAGCCGGGGCCGACGTCGTCGCACCCTCGGACATGATGGACGGACGCGTGGCGGCGATCCGGTCCGAGCTCGACAACGAAGGCTTCGAGAACACACCCATCATGGCCTACGCGGCCAAGTACGCCTCCGCGTTCTACGGCCCGTTCCGCGACGCCGCCGACAGCGCCCCGCAGTTCGGCGACCGGCGCACTTACCAGATGGACCCGGCCAACGCCCGCGAGGCGCTCGTCGAGACGGACCTTGACATCGAGGAGGGCGCTGACATCGTGATGGTCAAGCCTGCCCTGCCTTACCTGGACGTGCTGCGTCGCGTCCGCGAGACGACAGCCCTCCCCGTCGCCGCCTACAACGTGAGCGGGGAATACGCAATGCTCAAGGCGGCGGCCCAGAACGGATGGCTGGACGAGGAAAGGGCTGTCATCGAAGCGCTGACGGGCATCAAACGCGCCGGGGCCGACATCATCATCACCTACCACGCCCCCGACGCGGCCCAATGGATATCGTCATGATCGCACGACAACGTACGTAGGGGCGGGTTTCAAACCCGCCCGTAAAGGTTCGCGAACCGCCCTCGAAACGCGCAGGGCGTTCGCGGCCGTCACCACGCACCGCCCCGTGTCATACGGCGCACCCCCTGCCCATCCAGCCGACCTGGACGGGCTTACCGCTCTCGAAGATGACGGGCACCGTCCTGGTGCCGCCGGTTAGCTCCAGCATTCGCCCGCGGGCTTCGGGGTCCTTCTCCACGTCGTACTCGACGAAGTCCACCCCGCGCCACTCCAGATCCTCACGGGCGGCCTCACTGTAGGGACAGCCCGCCGTAGTGTAGAGTTCTACAGGCACAGTACAATGCTAACAGTTATCGAGCGTGCGTCGAGAGAGGATCGAAGAGGCGGCACGTTGCGGTCGTCTCGCTCGAAAGAAGGTGCGCCTGAGCGTCGGGCGCGCCTACGTACCAGGAGGGCCGTCAGGCGCCCGTCCACTCGAAACGGACCGTGGGATGAGAGGCTAGCGTGAGAAACAGCTACGATCTGGTTGTCGTCGGGGGCGGGACGGCGGGTCTGGTCTCCGCGGCGGGAGCGGCCTCTCTCGGGGCTCGTACAGCCCTCGTCGAGCGCGACAGGCTCGGCGGCGACTGTTTGTACAGGGGCTGCGTGCCGACCAAGGCCTTGATCAAGAGCGCCCGCGTCGCGCACCTGATGCGCCGCTCCAAGGAGTACGGCATCAGGAGCACCGGGTACGAGGTGGACTTCCCGGCCGTGATGAACCGTATGGACCGGGTCATACAGAAAGCGGGCGAGCACGACGATCCGACCCGCTTCAGGGAGATGGGCGTCGATGTCTTTCTCGGTGATGAAGCGAGCTTCCTCTCGCCCGAGGAGGTCTCGGTGGACGGTCGCCGCCTCGGCGCGCGCAGCGTAATTCTTGCCACCGGCTCCCACCCGATCGCGCCGCCCATCGAAGGCCTGGAGGAGGTAGGATACCTGACCAACGTGGAGGCCACCGGGCTCCGGCGGCTGCCCCGCTCCATGATCGTCATAGGCTCGGGACCCATAGGCTGCGAGTTCGCCCAGATCTACGCGCGCTTCGGCTCGAACGTGACCCTCCTCGATACCGTGGCTCTGCCCCTCCCTGAGGAGGACCCCGAGATCGGCGAACTCCTCAGAGAGGTGCTGGCCTCGGATGGCGTTACTTTCCACGGTGGCTACAAGGCTGAGGAGGTCCGGATCGAAGACGGTGACAAAGGGGCGGTTGCAAGTGGAACGAAAGGTGCAGACGCAACTTCTCCTATGAAGGTCATCGTGGCCAGCAACGAGCGGGGAGAGAAGATCGAGGTCCGGGCGGAGGAGATCCTGGTCGCCGCCGGACGGGCGCCAACGGCCGGGTCGCTGGCGCTCGAGAACGCGGGCGTGGAGCTTGGGGAAGCCGGCCTGAGGGTGGATGAGCATCTGCGCACCACCGCCAGGAACGTCTATGCCGCCGGGGACGTAACAGGTAAGTACCTCTTTACCCACGTCGCCGAATACCAGGGCCGCACCGCTCTGAGGAACGCCCTCTTCCCGGTAAAGACGAAGGCCGATCATCGCGTCGTTCCCTGGACCACCTTCACTGACCCTGAGGTCGCCCGCGTCGGTCTCACCGAGCAGCAGGCTCGCCAGGAGCACGGCGCCGTGCGAGTCTACCGCCAATCCTTCGCCGGGGTCGACCGGGCCATTGCCGACGGGGAGACGATCGGGTTCGTCAAGATCGTTACGGGCAGGCGAGGAAAGATCCTGGGAGGCCACATTATCGGGCCCGACGCGGGGAACCTGATCCACGAGATCGCCCTCGCGATGCAGAGGAACATCCCCATACAGACACTCTCCACCATGATCCACGTCTACCCGACGCTCTCGCAGGCGAACCAACGGGCCGCGGACAACTACTACCGCGAGAGACTCTTCACCGACAGGACCCGCCGCGTCTTCTCGGTCTTCTTCGGCACACGGCGTCTGCTTGGCTGGCGTCGAGCGGTCTACTATCCCAGGAAAGGGCGCTGAGCGAAAGTGACCAGGTCAGGGAGGAGCAAACCCCGTGGACCCGCAATCAGGCAGAGAAGATACAAAGAAGAACGCTGGCAAGCTTATCGGTGTCGCCGTCGCCCTGTTTCTGGCCATCCTGGCCGCCCGCCTTACTGGGGTGACGGAATATATCGGCCTCGACAGCTTGAATAGCTTGAGAGATTGGATCAACGGCTACGGGGTGGTCGCTCCCGTCGTTTTCATCACCATCTACGTCGTCGCGACCGTGGCTTTCGTGCCGGGCGCGCCTCTATCTCTTCTGGCCGGTCTGGTATTCGGTGCGGTGTGGGGCACCCTTTGGACCGTAATTGGTGCAACGCTGGGGGCTACGCTGGCTTTCCTGGTAGGCCGCTACGCCGCCCGCGGGCTAGTAGAGTCCTGGATCGCCAACAACACGCGGATCAGGAAGCTCGACGAAGGAATCGAAAAACACGGCTGGAGGATGCTGCTCATCACCCGGCTGGTGCCCCTGTTTCCATTCAACCTGCAAAACTACGCCTACGGGCTCACCCGGATCGGCGTAGGTACCTACGTGCTTCTGACAGGGACCTGCATAGTGCCTGGGGTGATCGTGTACACGTTCGCGGGAGGCTCCCTGGCGAGCGCGAAGGAAGATCTCACCAGGACCTTCGCGTACCTGGGCGTGGCGGCGGTGGTCTTCGTGCTGATCTCCCTGGTCCCCGGCTGGTTGCGCAGTAGAAATGGGCGGTAGGATGCTTCGCCCGTGTTCTACGGTGGCGGGATGGATCGCTGATCCGTGCCACACTATTCTTCGTACTACGCATAGGTTTCATCGGTCTGACCGCCTGTATACTCGGGATGTTTCGTGCCGCGGACCGGACGCGAGATCGGAGCGATGGAGATGAGTAGGAGGTTCTGTTCTGAAACTTAAAGCGTTGATGCTAGTCGCTCTGACCGTGACGTTCTTGCTGTTCGAGTCCGCCTGCGGCGGAGCCAATATGGGCGGCGCTGGCTTCTCCGGCGAGGACAGACCGTTTTCGAAGCTGGAGAAAGAAGCGCGCGGCACGACGGTCAACATCTCGATGTACGGCGGCGACGACGCCATCAACGCCTACGTAGACGACTACGTGAAGCCCCAGCTCGAGAAGAAGTACGGCATTACCCTCGAGCGCACGCCCCTCTCAGACACCGCCGACGCCGTGAACAAGCTTCTCGATGAAAAGACCGCAGGCAAAGAAAAGGGCACCATCGACCTCGTCTGGATCAACGGCGAGAACTTCGCGACCGGCGCCGCGGCGGACCTCTGGTTCGGTCCCTGGGCGAAGGAGCTTCCCAACGCGAAGTACATAGACTGGAACAGTCCATCCATCAGCAACGACTTCGGCTACCCGGTAGAGGGTCGCGAAGCCCCCTGGGGCAAGGCGCAGTTCGTCATGGTCTACGACTCGGCCAGGGTCGAGGACCCGCCGAAGAACACGGACGAGCTGCTCGCCTGGACCAGGGAGCATCCCGGACGCTTCACCTACCCGGCGCCCCCGGACTTTACCGGCAACGCCTTCGTAGAGCAGATGTTCTACGGCGTGACGGGCGAGGTCGAGCCCTTCCAGAAGCCCTTCGATCAGAGAACCTTCGATCAAGATTCACCGAAGATCTATGACTACCTCAACAAGCTCGAACCGAACCTCTGGCGAGAAGGTGAGACCTATCCCGAGTCCACTGCGAAGTTGGACGAGCTCTACCAGAACGGCGGGGTCTGGCTGGACATGAGCTACAACCCGCAGCTCGCGCAGCGCCAGGTAGACGAGGGTCTCTTCCCGAAGAGCACCCGCACGTACGTCTTGGATAACGGCACCCTGAACAACACGCACTACGTTGCCATCCCGTTCAACTCTTCCAACAAGGCCGGCGCCCAGGTAGTGGCGAACTTCCTGGAGAGCCCGGCAGCGCAGATCAAGAAGCAGGATCCGGGCGGCTGGGGAGACCTGACGGTCCTGGACATCGAAAGGTTGCCGCAGGACACCAGAGAGAAGCTCGCCGAGCCCAAGGGGGCGGCCACGCTTCCCACCAAAGTACTCCAGAAGAACCGGCTGCCCGAGGCCCGCTCGAAGTGGTTACTCGAGCTTCAAGACGGCTGGCAAGAGAACGTGCTGAAGAAGTAGCGGTTGGGAAGCCGGCTCAAGATAGCGCTGCTCCTCGCGCCGGCGCTCGTGGTGATCGGGGTTCTCTTCGCCGGCGGCCTTGTCGCCGCGCTGGTTCAGTCTCTGGGATATTTCCCGGCCATCGGGATGACAGAGATAAACCTCGATGCGTACCGCGAGATCCTTACGGAAGGAGACTTCCTCGACTCGCTGCTACTGACCGTCTACGTCGCTGGGGCCTCGACGGGCATCTCGACGGTCCTCGCGGTGCTGGCCGCCCTGGCGCTCAGGCGGAGCAGCGGTCGTTTGTCTGCTGTGGTGTTCCAGTTGCCGATCACGATTCCGCACCTCGTTGCGGCGGTCGGTATCTCGCTGGTCGTCTCCCAGACGGGACTCGGAGCCCGGCTCGCGGCCTTGCTTGGTCTGATCGGGGAGCCGAAAGACTTTCCGGCCCTGCTCTATGACCGTTACTCCATAGGCATCATCCTGACCTACGTGTGGAAGGAGACACCCTTCATCGCGCTCGTGGTACTGGCGTCCCTGCGCGGCGTCGCGGCGGACCTCGAAGACGTGGCGCGTACGCTCGGGGCGGGCTCGTGGCAGCGGTTCTGGTACGTAGTCTTCCCCGTCATCGCGCCTGGCATCGTCGCCGCCAGCCTCATAGTCTTCGCCTTCACCTTCGGCGCGTTCGAGGTCCCTTACCTGCTCGGCAAAACCTACCCGACCATCCTGCCCGTTATGGCCTACAACGAGTACCGTGACATAGACTTGGCCGCGCGCCCGCTCGCGATGGCCATAAACATACTCATCGCCGCCATAACCGCCGTCTTCGCCGCGGCGTACCTGCGTTTCGCCAGGGACCTCGGCCGTGGGTAAAAGTCGAGGCAACTTCGGGCTCGTGATCGTGGCGGCGCTCGTGGCGCTGCCTTTCCTCCCGCTCGTCCTGTGGACCTTCGCCGGGGAGTGGCGTTTCCCCGACCTCCTGCCGGCGGAGTGGTCGCTGCGCGGCATACGATACCTCCTGGACCCCGGTAGCGGCGTCCTCGGGGCCACGCTGACGAGCATGCTTATAGGGGTGTCGGTGGCGCTTGCCTCGGTCGCGGTCGGTCTACCGGCGGGGATGGCCCTCGGCGGCTACGAGTGGCGTTTCAAGGGGGTTGTGATCTTCTTTATCCTGCTCCCGATCCTCGTACCCCCGCTCGCTTCGACGATGGGCATCCACCTGACCTTCATCCGGCTAGGGCTAACGGACACGGTGTTCGGGGTCTTCCTGGTACATCTGGTACCGACTGTACCGTACACCGCCATCATCATGACCAGCATCTTCGCCGAGCGGACAGGAGAGTTGGAGGAAGTGGCGCGGACGCTGGGAGCAAACCCGTGGCAAACTTTTCTACACGTAACGCTGCCGGAGGTTGCGCCGGGGGTAGCGGTGGCGGGATTGTTCGCGTTCTTGATCTCATGGGGCCAGTACATCCTGACGCTCCTTATCGGGGGCGGTAACGTCGTCACCCTCCCGATGCTCCTGTTCTCCGCCGCCTCCGGCAACGACCCGGTGATCACATCGGCCCTGGCGCTGGCCTTCGCCATACCGGCGATCTTGGCGCTCATCATCGCGCTCCGCTACCTGAAGCCGTCGGAGACCGACAGGGGCCGCGGTTTCATGGGACTGGGAAAGGTCTCGTAAGCGCTCCCTCGCACGGGTGGCTTGCGGCGGAGCGCCTAGCTCTGCCTGAGAATACGCCAACCGTCCCATAGGCGTTGGGCCGAGGACACGAAGACCATGGCGGCGAATACCCAGGCGATGGGGGAGACGTAGTCGGGCAAGAGCAGGAAGAGCGCCCCAGCCACGATGGTCTCGAACCCCTCTGTCAGCGAGCGGCGGAAGTGCAGCCCCCGCTCTGTCAGGCGCTCCTTCTTCAGCCGCTCCAGGATACCGGAGAGGGCCAGAAACATGGTGCCGTTCAGATAATAGGCGAAGAAGAGCACCACCAGAGCGAGGCGAGTACTGGGATGCTGGACGGCGAGCGCGACGACGAGACCACCGTACATAAAGAAGTCCGCAGCGATATCGACGAACGCGCCGAGCTCGGAGGCTTCGTTCCGAAGGCGTGCCACCTCGCCGTCCAGGCCGTCGAGGACACGGTTGAGGAGCCAGAGAACGAGCGCCAGGACGTTGAAGCCGAAGGCAGTGGCCACAAGACAGAACGCGCCGATACCGAGGCTTACGCCGCGGAGAGGGGCGTCACCGGTGACGCCCCTCTCCGCCAGGATGCGGGCCGGCAGCCTGTAGAGGAGCTTGGCGCCCTTACGGAGTTCCTCATCAAGCATTCTCCGATCATAACAGCGGGAGTGGAGCTGTGATGGTAGGCTAAATTCGGGAGGCGGACTCACCCCGTCTGGCCGGTGGACGGTGTTACCGTTATGTCAGGCGCTATATTGGCGCGAAGGAATAGAAGAACGCTTGGAAGCGAGAATGCACGCAAAGTCTGGTCCTCAGCCTCGAAAGTGGGTAGCGTAACCTTGAGGAAGGTCCTATGAGTCTCGGTCCCCGAACCATAAGGTGGGTCAGGTTTCAGGTCTTGCTAGTCGTGTTCGGCGTCGTAATCGCAGGATCCGTCGTGGCTGCCGGCATCCGGCGAAGGAAGCAGGGGAAGAGAATACCGCTGATCGAGAACGAAGACGCCATCGAA
This sequence comes from Rubrobacterales bacterium, assembly GCA_038199875.1. Taxonomy (GTDB): domain Bacteria; phylum Actinomycetota; class Rubrobacteria; order Rubrobacterales; family Rubrobacteraceae; genus Rubrobacter_D. The sequence goes on along the minus strand of JBBPYN010000078.1, from coordinate 13,488 downwards.
TCTAGCGAGGATGGCTTTGATGAATAATCTAGCGGATAGGCGAGACGAAAGATGGGTTTGCTCGCCCGATAGTCGCGCTGGAGCAGTGACAGGGACCGAACCGATATTGGGTTTGCAGCCGGGTGCTCCGGCGCTCGTGTGTCCTGGCTCTGGTGGGTCGCGCCAGGAGGAGGACTCTTGAGCGCCGGCCTTGAGTTGAGAAACCTCTCGCATCGGTACAAACAAGGCTCCTCCCCGGCGCTCTCACAGCTCTCCGTCGAAGTGGATCCGGGAGAACTCGTCGCCTTCCTCGGGCCCTCGGGCTGCGGTAAGACGACGGCGTTGAAGATCATAGCTGGTCTCTTGCGTCCCACGTACGGGGACGTTCTGGTCGACGGGCTATCGGTGCTCGCCGTGCCGCCTGAGGAGCGGGGAGCTGCGATGGTCTTCCAGAACCCCCTACTCTTCCCGCACATGAGTGTCGCCGCCAACATCGGCTTCGGGCTCAAGATGCGAAACGTAAGTGGAGAACAAGTCGACCGCCGGGTCGTCACGGCTCTCCGGCGGGTACGGATGGAGGGCTTTGGGGATCGCCGTCCCGACGAGCTGTCCGGTGGGCAGCAGCAGCGGGTGGCGCTGGCGCGGGCGCTCGTTACCGAGCCGCGCCTGCTTCTCCTGGACGAACCCCTGAGCGCCCTCGACGCAAACCTCCGGGGGGAGATGCGGGAGCTGGTGCGGGATGTGCAGGAGCAAGGAGGTTACACTACCGTCTTCGTCACGCACGACCAGGAGGAGGCCGTGGTCCTCGCCGACCGTATCGCTCTGCTCTTCGACGGCAATCTACAGATGTATGACGAGCCACAGGCCTTCTTCGACCGTCCCGCGAACCGGAGAATCGCCGAATTTTTCGGTGCCACCAACTTTATCAGCGGCCGGGTGGAGAACGGCGCGGTCGAGACGCCGCTGGGTAGCCTGAACCTCGTGGGAGCAGGCCCGGCTGGAGACGTTACCCTGACGATCCGCCCCGAGGCCGTACGCCTCGAAGAGGGCGAGAACTCCTTCTCCGCCCGGATCACCCGTGTCATCTACCTCGGTACCCGGATAAGCTGCGGCCTCGACGCGAACGGCCTCAACCTCAAGGTAGCCGTGTCACCCGATGCAAGGGTGCGTGAGGGGGAGAAGGTCACAGCCCGACTGCCCGCAGAGTCCCTGTGGGCGTTTCGAGACTAGAGCCTCCCGGATAGTCCGGCGTCGCTAAGGATCAGGGATCAAGCCCTGCGCGCGGTCGCGGGAAAGCGTGATGACCGATCTACTCGGATGGAATTTCCGGGGCCTTTCTCCGGTTCACGATCCTCTTGAGCAGCAGCCACGACACTATGAGTAGCATGAGCCCGTGGCTGACGACGAAGAACTCACTACCGTAGTAAAGGGGATTGTAGTAGGAGACGGGGCTGGACCATTTCCAGTCCGAGATTGGCCACAGAAGGGGCCTGGTGTCGTCGACGTGGGTGAGGAAATCTACGATGGTGTGCCCGAACCAGCCAAGGAGGAACCACAGCAGTATCCGGCGCCGGTCGCGCCTCCCCAGCTTGAGGACCCAGTATAAGAGCAATAGGGCTACCACCGGCACGGCCGAGTGGAGCGCGCTACCCGTGGCCCCGAACGGCCCGTGGAAATAGATCGCGTCAAGCATATCCTCTGAGTGCATCGAGCTCCATCCCTCCCACAGGTACGCCGTGCCCACGTAGTAGGCTGTTCCAGCGAAGGAAGGGAGATCGGGGAGGGTAGCGCCAGCGGTGCCGGCTATGCCAGCGGCTCGTCCCGCCGTGACACCGTGCTTGGCGAGGGCCCAGGTGAAGAACGCGTGCGCGTAGGTTTCCATACAAGAAGTCTAACCTCTCGCAGGCCCGGAATGGTTCGATCTCCACCGCTCAGCCGCTTGACATTCGCCCCAGGAGTTCGGGCTACCGGCGCCGGAAGGGTCGTGGTTCCCGGACCTGGCGCAAGATGGCTCGCGCCACAATGAGTAGCAACACTCCGTGTTCCACCACCGCAAAGGAGCGGGCGTGATGCGAACGGTCCCAGTAAGAGATCGGGCTACATAGGCGCCGCTCCGAGAGCGGCCACAGTACCGGACGCCCGTCCTCCGCGTGGGTAAGCTCGTCGGCTAATACGTGACCGGCCCACACCACAAGAAAAGCGAGCAGCAGCTTGTATCTCTTGCGCTCTCGCGAAGTACACGTCCAGAAGGTCACGAGTAGACCGCCCACGAGGATCGCCGCATCAGGACCGGCGAAGGAGCCCCTTGCGCATACCTCCTCATCCAACTCGCCCCTGTTGAAACGGCGCCGCCGGCCGGCGAGCCAGACCGCCCCGACGGTAGAGGAAAGGTCTGGGAGCATCGCGCCCGAGGCACCCCGGGCTGCTGCACTAACTTCGCGGGGAGCCGCGAACCTGGCGAGGGTCCAGGTCACAGTATCGCGTGGGAGTAGGCGCGCACACGAGAGAGTCTAATCGCTCCAGCCGGTTCGCGAAGGGCGCTTTGAGCCGGAACGGATCGAACAACCAACGTTCTCCGTGGTTTGGTTCTGCGCGTTCGGTCGTATATATTTCGGTCGTGTCCTTTAGCTCCTCATTTGCGCGGGAGAAGAAGATGCGTAAGCGCGGAAATCGTATCGTTCTCGCCGGGGGCGGCCACGCGCATCTGTACACCCTGGCACGGACCGGTGATCTCGTCCGGCGGGGACTCGACGTCACCCTCGTGGATCTGTCGCCTTACCTGTACTACTCGGGGATGGCGACGGGTGTGATCTCCGGCGCCTACGCTCCCGAGGAGCATCGTATCGATATCCGCCGGCTCGTTGAGGAGGGGGGAGGTAGTTTCGTCGAGGGCCGGATAACGGAGATTCGCACGGAGAACAGAGAGTTGGTCCTCGAAGACGGCTCTACGGTCCCTTACGATGTGGCTTCCGTGTGCCTGGGCAGCGAGGTTCCACGGACAGTCCTCGCGGAGAACGGGGCGGAGGCTGTCAGGGTCAAACCGGTCGTGAATACCGCGGATATAAGGCACTGGTTGCTGGCGCTTGGTAAAGACCGCGTGCCCCGGATACTCATTGTCGGCGGGGGCGTAGCGGGCTGCGAGGTGGCGGCCAACACATTGGCGTTGCTCGGAAAGCTCGGTCTCGAAGGCGAGCTCGCGATAGCTGAGGCTGGCGAATCTCTCCTTCCAGATGCTCCCAAGAGGGCGCAGAAGGAGATCCTCGACGTCCTGCGGGAGCGGGGCGCAAGAGTGCTTACGGGTACGCTCGTTACCGGCCTCGACTATGGTGTGGCGTGGACCACCGATGGCAAAATCCCTTGCGACCTGCCGGTGCTCGCGCTCGGGATCTCCCCGCCCGGTGTGTTCCGCGCCTCGAGGCTCCCCACGGATGAGGCCGGCGGTCTCCGGCTTGACCGCTACCTGCGCAGTATCGGCGACGGCCGTCTCTTCGGCGGAGGCGACTGCGTATCCTTCCGCGACAGAGCCCTCCCCAAGCTCGGCGTCTTCGCCGTACGTCAGGGACCCGTGATCTTCCGCAACCTCCAGGCCTCGCTGGACAGCTCGCCACTCTCGGAATACAGGCCGCAGAGGCATTATCTGTACGTGCTCAATCTCGGCGACGGTACGGGACTCGCCGTCTACGGACGCCTCTCGTGGCGCGGACGGCTCTCCTGGCGGCTCAAGCATCGTATAGACGAGAGGTTCGTTAGAGAGTACCGCCGCTAGCAACTGTATTTCACAGCGCTATTCACAAGAGCTGAGCCACGACACGGCAGAGCGGGTATCCCCAGCGAGCGGGACTATCCACTGTATATCCTGATGCCTGAAGCAGAATTCGACGAAACCCGATAGCCCAAGCCGACCGCCACAGCGATTAGAGAGGATCCGTCGACCTAGTAGCGCAGCCTGTAGCCGCGGCGCAGGATCTCCGTCGTGCCCGCAAACGCGAGCCCGGCGAAGACAACCAGCGCCGCCAAAGCCGTATGCGCCGGGGCGTCAGAGACCCCTACCGCTGCGAACCGGAACGCGTCCACGGCGTAGAATATGGGGTCTGCGTACGTGACCGCCCGCAGGGGAGCGGGCATCATCTCCGCCGAGTAGAAGATCCCGCCGAGATAGGTCAGCGGCTGAATAACGATGGTGGAGAGGAAGAAGATGTGGTCGATGCGGGTCGCGAACACCCCGGCTACTATCCCCAGGGACGCGAAAGCGACGCTCGTCGCCAGGCCCGTAGCCAGCAGCAACAGGGGCCGCTCCGCCGGCAGTCCGGCCAGGGGGATCGCCAGGACGAACGTGCCCACTCCTACCAGCATCCCGCGCAGAACGCCCCCAAGCACGTATGCCAGGGCCATCTGAAGCGGCGTCATGGGGCTTATGAGGACCTCGTCTATGTAGCGCTCGCGCTTGGCGTCGAAGAGGCTGGATGAGGTGTTGCCGTAAGAGGCCGTGATGACGCTCATCAGGATCAAGCCCGGAAGGATGAACCGCAGGTATGGAACCCCCTCGACCTCCCGTATGCGGCTCCCAAGACCATACCCGAAGATCACGACGTAGAGCGCCGACGTGAGGAGAGGCGCGAGCAACGTCTGGGTCCAGACCCTTGCAAACCGACTGACCTCCCGCGAGAGAAGCGTACGGAACGGCAGGTCCAGGACCCCTAGCGCCAGCGTCTCCTCGCCGGAATCCTCGGCCACGCCGACCCTCCGCCCCCTACCCACGCCTCGCACCAGAAACGAAACCAGACTTACGCAGAGCCGTCCGGATCATCTCCTCGGTCGGGTGATCCTTGAACCCATCCGGAGAGGGGTAGAGCCTGCAACCCAGGTGCCAATCGTTCCGCCCGACCACCGGGAAAAGGTCCCTGCCGTCGAGACGAACCGTGGGACTGCCGGGGACCTTCAACGCCTCGGCCTCCTCGTCCGTGTCCACCACGACCAGCCCGACTTCGCAACGGACGCCCTCCCGTGAAAGAGCACCCTTCAAGCTCTGCTCCGCTTTCCGATAGCCCGGACAGCCTTCGAAGTAAAGCAACTCCACCTTGACCATACCCTACATCATATACGAAAATAGCGATGAGTTGTGCGGAAGCGGCGCGAGAACGGGTAGATCCCGAACCACGGTTAGCGGTGGACCCGCGTGCTGAGATGGAGGCCCCTGATCCATCCGGCTGGCCTGTACCCGTTTGGTCAGTTCGGGCATCGCCGCTTCAGGTCCGTGGATGCGACTTCTCTGTGGGGACGGCCCGAGGTGGTGTAGAGTTCGTGGACGTGAGCGTCGTGTTGAAACCCATTGGCTTCGTGCGGACGAAAGCGGAGACCGTTCCGCGGCATTGGAGCGTCTCCGAGGTTGAGGGGGCGCTCGTTATCGAGGAAGGGTATCTGGAAGGTCTTGCGAACATCGAGCCGGGGCAGCTGATAGTGGTGATCTTCGACTTCCATCGAAGCCCCGAGTTCTCCCCGAGGTTCCTCAAGCAGACCCCTCCGCACGGCGATAAGCCAACGGGAGTTTTCAGTATCTGCTCACCGATCAGGCCCAACCCATTAGGTTTGTCTATCCTCGAGGTGCTTGGAGTAGAAGGCGCGACCGTCCACGTCAGGGGGTTGGACATGCTGGACGGCACGCCGATACTTGACCTCAAACCGCACGTGGAGGATAGGCGTGACCATTACGGTTGAATGCGGGGCGAGATAAGCGACCGGACGTTTGCGCTTTGGCACCGGAGGGGCAACGATGGTAGCATATAGCGCATTAGGACCAGGGAGGGAAGTACAGATGAAAGCCCCCAAGCTCGCTGCTATAGATCTACAGCGACTATCCCGCGGCGCGGCTCTGTGCGGCGTGCCGGTGGGCGGGGGTACGGTCAACTTTCTAGGAGTACCGGCACCCGGTGAGGCCCTGACGCTGGTGCTCGCGCTAGGCGCGTTTCTAGGAGCCGGGGTGTGGATGTTCCGGCGCTGGGGAGGGTCTTCTGGCGTGACGACACCTACCGCCCCGGAGGCAGCCACCGAAGCCCAGGAAGAACGAGAGCTGATACCTTTCTAAACCGAACTTTGTGAAAGAGGGGGCCGGGAGGGACATTCCCGGCCCCCTCCTGATCTTTCAAGTACGGCTGGACGCGCCTGCTCTCATCGCCTGTCGGTGTGCGAGTGCCTGGACAGCGCCCGAGACGACTATCAGGAGGGCTGCCAGCAGCGCCAGGTACGCCGCCACGCCTATCTCAGAGGCACCGTTGCCAAACGGCGATGCGACTATACGGTAGAAGATGCGTACGGTGGAGATGAGCCCGAGTAGCGCAATCGCCGCACCCAGTGGGGCAGGACCTAGTGGAGCGCGTCCGCGGGCGGAGATCACCACGAGTCCCACGACCAGCGCGCTGATCAACAGGACCATGCTGCTGGTGTGGGGCGTCGGCAACCATCCGCTCCATGTTATCTCCCCTCCGTTCCCCGCGGTCGTATAGAAGGTAAAGAAGGTGTAGCCGAATACGAACTGTCCCACCGCTCCGAGGGCCGCAAGTCCCAGCCACGGGCTCATGCCGCTCTGAACCCGGGCAAGCCAGGGTCTGGCCGACCTCTGCTGGGCGGCCCGGCTGTACGCGTAGACTAAGCCGCCGACCATCACCGCCAGGCAGCCGAAGAAGGCCAGCCAGATGCCGAGCAGCAGATCCGCCGGCGCGGCCTCTGAGGGAGAGCAGTAGTACAGGCAGCCGGCTCCAAGAATCCCCGAGTCCTTTGGGATGGCGCCCCCGAAAGGCGGCACGATCATCCGGTAGCCGAGCTGCAGGGTGGCGAGCAACCCTACCACCCCCACGACCAGTCCCATACCCCGTCCCCGGAGAGGAGTACGGCCGATGGCAATCAAGACGAAAGCCCCTACCGCCACGATCGCGGAGAGGAGGATCAGGTCGGAGGCGTGCGGAATGCCGAACCAGGCATCCTTACGCTCGCCTTCGGCCATGTAAAAGTCCGGACCGAACAAGGCTATGACCTGAAGTATGGCGCCTGCCAGCGCCACCCAAAGCCACACAGTGATCCCTCGCATAATTCGTCGGCTCTCCGGACAACACTAGAGGTCGCGCTTCACCCGGACAGCCGAATCACCTCCTCTCGAACGGTACTCTTTCCACCTTCAAGTCTAATGGAAGGTTGCGCGCTCCGCCAGCAAAGGTCCCTCTAGAGAGAGGCCGGCACAGGTGGTCGGAGAACCGCGAGTAGTCCGGTTAGGGGTGAATCCCGCGAGGTTCGGGGTTCTCCGAAGTCTAGTTTTGCAGGTCGGGCTTCTGGTAGATCAAACGACCCTGCTCGCGTCGCGAACCGCGTCGGTGTTCAGGAACGAGGGCAAGGCCCTGCGGATAAAGAGCGGCACGACCACGGCCTGGCTAGACCCGGCGACGATCGACCAAAGCAGCAGGAAGATCGCAAAAAGGCCGATGGGGCCGACAGTGGCCAGAGAGATCCCCACTATTCCCAGATGGCGATCCAAGATTTCCAGCAGCGGGCGGGTGGAATCGACGAAGTTTGACACGCCGGCCGCGCCCAGAAACAGGTAGATGAAGAACAGAAAGCCCACCGGGTAGAGTAGGACCCGTACGCCTATGCCCACCACAGCGCAGGCCGGCGTTCCGCGACCTGCTCGGAGGAGCGCACCCATGAGCGCCCCGCAGATCGCGTGTGGAGACGCAACGAAGAGCCCAGAAGGTCCTCCGATAATGAGGATCAAGATTAGGGCCGCGGTGGCCGCCAGGGCGCCGACTTTCAAGCCGCGCCTGCGGGCTAGAAGCGCCATCGGCACCGCCCCAAAAAAGGCCACCAGGAATCCAGCAGGCAGGTAGCGTCCGATGATAAAAAGCACCTCGGAGAGCGCCACCACCAGCGCTCCTTCCGTCAGCGCCGTCGTCGGCATGAACTTATCTCGCGCAGCACTCATCTGGGCGCCATCTCGAAAGCAGGACAGCGAACGGGACCTGAAACGTCGCTTTTCAGAACCGTCAAGACGATGCCGAGCGAGGGTTGGATCACGCCTGGTGGCATAACATCGATCAAATACCGCATGGCCAGATACCTTCCCCCAGAATAGAACCCTGGCGCTAGTGTAAAGCATGCCGCGTAAGAAATCGCCCGGCTCGCTATGTACCTTCCTCCCACTGGAAGGTTTATAATGCACCCGGAGGTACCGGAAAGGCATTGGTCCATGCAAGGGACGGCTCTGAAAATCGGCGAGGTAGCGAGGTTGGTCGGAGTACCGGCCAAGACGCTTCGCTACTACGAGGACATCGGTTTGATCTCACCCGCGGGCCGTACGGCCGCAGGCTACAGGCTCTACGGCTGGCGCGAGCTGGAGCAGATCGAGTTCGTCCGCAGGGCGAAGCTCATGGGTCTCTCGCTGGATGAAATCCGAGGCCTCGTCGAGAGCGCCGAGGACGGCATCCCCAACAAGGTCTTCGAGCAACTGGACGGTCTCCTGGAGCGCAGTCTGGCGGAAACCGAACGCAAGATCGATGAATTGCGCGCCTTCCAGGAGAGCCTGCTGAAGTACCGTGAGCGGGCGGCTGAGGCCGAGACGCAGGGCGCATGTCGCTGCGGAGAGCTGGAGAACAGCGAGTTCTGCGTTTGTGTCACGGCGGCCACCGAAGGGGTGCCAGCGCCAGACCTTCGGGTCATCCGGGAGAACCGCAGGTCCGTACAGAAGGTCAGGGAGAGCGAGCGATGCCGGTGCGGGTGTTGCGAGCCGGTACCCAACGAGGTCGTGTAGGAGATCCGGGAGGGAATCCATGAAAGTAGCAGTTGCGGGCAAGGGCGGTTCGGGTAAGACGACGATCTCGGCGACCCTATCGCGGCTCCTGGCGCGGCGGGGGCATCCGGTGATGGCCGTGGATGGAGACCCGAACCCGAACCTTGGGGTGGCGCTTGGGATGAGCCGGGACCGGCTGGAGAAGCTGGTCCGAGTGCCGAAAGACGTCATGGAAACGAAGGAAGAGGGCGGCACCCGCAGGCTGGTTATGGCTCGTCCCATCGAGGAGGTAACCGCCGAGTACGCGATGCCAGCCCCCGACGGGGTGAACCTGATGGTGATGACGGGGGTGGATCACGCCGGCGCCGGGTGACTGTGCGCCGCGCACGCTCGTGTGCGGGGCCTGCTCGGTGAGTTGGCGACGGGGAACAACGGAGAGACCATGACCGTCACGGACATGGAGGCGTCGATAGAGCACATGAGCCGGGGGACCATCCGGCACGTGGATACGATGATCATGGTGACCGAGCCTTACTTCCGGTCCCTGGAGACCGTGGGGAGGATGGCGCCTCTGGCGCGGGAGCTCGGGATCGAGCACGTCTGGGCGATTGCAAACAAGGTGCGGAGCGCGAGGGACGAGGAGATCATCCGCTCCTACTGCGCGGAACACGGGGTCGAACTCGGCGCGGTCGTGCCCTGGGACGAGGCGATACAGGAGGCAGACCGGGAGGGCCTGGCGCTTATGGACTACGAGCCGGCGGCCCCCGCGGTCGTCGCCGTTCAGGGGATCGCGGACCTGGTGGAAGGCAAGCCGGGCAGCAACGGGAGAGGAGAGCGAGGATGACCATTCATGCGCCCACGGGCGTCGAGGCACCGCCGGAGCGGGACCAGGCGCCGGGGGAGGAGCGGCGGAGGGCGCCGGAGGGGCCGGTCAAGGTGGTCCATGCTTTCTGGATGGCGGGGATGAGCTGCGACGGGTGCAGCATCTCCGTGACAGGGGCTACCAACCCGAAGGTTGAGGACCTGCTGGCCGGGATCATCCCAGGCCTCCCGAAGGTCGTCCTGCACCACCCGGTGCTCGCCGAGGCGGTGGGAGAGGAATTCATCCACCCCTTCAAGCTGGCGGAAGAGGGGAAGCTCGACGCCCCGTACGTGTGCATCTACGAGGGTTCCATCGCGGACGAGCGGATCGCCGCTGAGACCGGCGGCTACTTCTCGGCGATGGGTATGCAGGCCATCGAGGACGGCGATGAAGAGGAAGGCGGGACGCCCCTCTCGACCGCCGAGCGGATGGGGCGGATGGCGCCGGGGGCGGCGGCGGTGATCGCGATCGGGACGTGTGCGACCTGGGGCGGCATACCGGCCGCCGCCGGAAACCCGACCGGGGCGATGAGCCTAATGGACTTCCTCGGCAAGGACTACCGCAGCGCCCTGGGGTTGCCGGTCATCAACATCCCCGGCTGCGCCCCCATAGGGGACAACTTCACGGAGACGGTGGCGGCGATCCTGATGTTCCTACAAGGCATCGGGCCGCTGCCGGAGTTCGACGAGCTGGGGCGCCCGGCCTGGCTCTTCGCGGAGACGGTCCACCGCGGATGTACGCGGGCCGGCTATTACGAGGAGGGCATCTTCGCCGAGAACTACGGCGACAAGGAGTGCCTGGTCGAGATCGGCTGCTGGGGGCCCGTGGTCAACTGCAACATCGTCTCGCGCGGCGCCCAGTCGCACATGGGGGGTTGCATGGCGGCGGGCGGGCCGTGCATCGGCTGCACCATGCCTGGCTTCCCGGACAAGTTTGCACCGTTCTATGAGGCCCCACCGGGCTCAGCGGTTTCGAGCACCGCCTCGCGGACCGTCGGGTTCGGGATGCGGCGGCTAAGGGCCCTGAGCAACCACAACGCCAACCGGGAGGTCCGGTGGGACGCGGTGGCCGGCGGTGAGGTGCCTTCGGGGTGGGGCGAGATCGAGAAGCCGGGCCTTCTGGACAAGACGGTCCACTTCTTCTACGAGAAGCTGCAGTTCTCAGGCAACAAGAGGAAGCCAGGACGGGGGGACTCGCGCAAGTACTTCATGGACATGCCGCCGCGGGCTGAGGGCATGGAAGCCCCCCGCGACGCCAGCGAGCCCGCCGAGAGGAGCTAGGCTGTGCCGGACGCGGAGCTGTTCACGGTCTGGTACTGGAGCCTGGCGGTGGCGGCGGTCGTGGTGCTCCTCGCCGCTGCCCTGCTCATAGCCATCCTGCTCGTCGCCCGGCGTATCCTGGCCCACGCGGGGCAGGCGCTCGAAGCGGCGGAGGCCATAGCCGAGGATACGAAGATTATCTGGAAGCTGGACGATACTAACCGGCTTGCCGAAGAAGTGCTAGAAGCAGCGACGAACATCGAGGAACGCGGGGGCCGCATCGCAGGCACCCTGCAGGGCGACCGGGCGGCGAGCGGGGGAGGGGCGGTATGACGCTGGCGCTGGTGAGCGAGGGGGCGGCCTACACGGTGTGGTGGGTCTCTTTGGGACTCGGGGCCGTGGTGATCGTGGTCGTCGCGGTGCTGCTCACCCTGATCGTGCGCACCGCCCGGCAGATAGACGGCGCGGTTTCGGATATCTGGACCGTCGGGCAGCGGATAGCGAACAACACCATCCACATCCCGCTCCTGAACCATACTAACAAGGTTGTGGACGACATCCTGGACCGCGCCGCCGGGATAGACGGGGCGACTGCCGCCATCGAGCAGCACGCCCTGGATTGCCCCGGGTGACCGCACTGCGTCCTCGGTCGAGGACAGGGGGTATAGAGTGATAGTTCTCCTGACGATACTTTCGGCGCTCGCGGTGGTGGTGCTCTTCGGGGCGCTGGTCTTCTACCTGATCCGGATAATCTCTGCCCTCGAAAGCATCGGGGGCGAGACGCCGAGGGGCTACAGCAGCCGGTCGAGCTACCTCTCCAAGATCGCCTTCGGCGTCCGGGCCATCGAGCAGCAGACGGGCCACCTCGGCCCGGAGGTTACCCGTCTGAACGGAAGCCTCGAAGGGGCGGCGGGGGGGCTGCGGAGCATAGACGACCATCTGGGGCGAACTATCGAGGCCGCCGGACGGCAGGAAGGAGTTTAGGGTGGAGATACCGGTTGCCGTGTACGTGATCTGGTGGGCCACCCTCATCGTCGCCGTCCTGGTCGTCCTCCCTCTGGCCGTGTACCTGCTGCACCGCGCCTTGCGGGCCGCCCGCCAGATAGAGCGGTACGCGGCGCGGGCGCTCCAGGCCGGCGTGGGGATAGCCGGCAACACGCAGAACATCGCCGCCCTGGAGGGAACCATCTCCACGGCGACCGGCATTCTGGAGACCGCGCGCTCCATAGAGGAGCGCACCGGCGCCATCGAGGAAGTCTTCGAGACTCGGACAGGGGGTGCGAGATGAGCATCCTGACGATACTGACGCTGGTGGCGGTCGCGATAGTAGTGCTGGTACTGGTCGTCTACCTGGTTGGGATAGCCTACTACCTGTGGCGGGCGGACCAACACCTGGTGAAGCTCGCAGGGGGTCTGCAGGCCGTGCAGGGGCACACGGAGCCTCTATCGGAGCATCTGGGCACTATCAACGGCGCGCTGAAGGCGCTGCGAGACGATCTGCGCGGGACCGACCGGCACCTCGAGGGCGTCGGACGGATACTGGAACGAGAATAGGAGGGGTCCAAGAAAAGTGTGCTTCAAGAACCTACCGGTGGAGTTTGACTCCGAGGGCCGGCCATATTTGAGGGATGATGTGCGGGACCCGTACGGCACGGAGCGGAGCCCTGAACTGAACGGTGGCTCCATAAGCACCTTGAGCCGGGACCAGATCGAGGACCTCCTCGCCCGCAACGGGCACATTCAGCAGAAGAACTTTGATCCTGTAACGCGGGTCGCAGGCGCCCTGGCGTTCCACTCGGTCGTGGACCTGGAGGAGCGGAAGGTACTGGAGAGCCGCTCGGTGGCGACGCTGTTCAGGGGTTACGAGATCATCATGATGGGCCGCGATCCGCGCGACGCCATCTACATCACCAGCCGGGCCTGCGGGGTGTGCGGCGGGACGCACTCAGGCACGGCGGCCCTGGCGACGGAGATGGCGATAGGCATCAAGCCGCCGCCTATGGGCATCGTGCTTCGGAACATGCTCTCGGTCCTGGAGTACCTCCTGGACCTGCCGCTGCACCTGTTCATGCTCGCCGGGCCGGACTTCTCGGAGAACATCATCCGCAAGACCAACCCTGAGGTGTGGGACCTCGCGACGAGGACCGAAGCCCCGCACGCCAACGTACACGGCTATGGCACCATGGGTGAACTGATGACCGACATGAACGCGCTCACCGGCTCGCTGTATCTGGAGGCTTTGGGCATGACCCGCGTGGCGAAGGAGGCCTACGCGCTCATCGGCGGCAAGTTCCCGCACCCGCAGACGATGGTTCCGGGCGGCGTGAGCGCCACGGTAACCATCTCGACGATGAATGAGATCTACCTTCGGCTGCAGCAGTTCTTCGACTACGCCAAGAAGTGCGCGGCGATCTACGACGACATCTGCGACTTCTTCTACGAGGCCAACCCGCGCTACCGCGACGTGGGCCGCACGCCCGCGAACCTCATAGACCTCGGGGTCTGGGATGACCCGGAGGCCTACGACGCGTGCTACGAGAACTTCAACGAGTGGTGCGAGAAGAGCTGGGCTACCCCAGGCGTCATAGTGGACGGCGAGCTGGTGACCACGAAGCTTC
>JBBPYN010000077.1:0-12984 GCA_038199875.1 Rubrobacterales bacterium | reverse complement strand
CGCGCTCCGGGCCGACCGGCGGGTCCCTCCGAGGCCGGAGCCTGGCACTGGCTTCCACGGGCGGGACGCATCCTTCGGCAAAGTATGGGAACGTGCGACTCCCCTTTGCCACCGCGTCCAACAAACGCTCGATAGAGAGACGAAGCCGGTCTGTCCCCATAAGGTGTCCCGAAATACTGAGCTTTGATCTTGAAACCCCGTCCCGATTGCGAAGTCCCGATATTTACCTGGGAGAAGGTTTTTGGGACAATGGTGTTGTGAAGATCGGTTACATCCGTACCTCGAAGAAGGATCAGAACCCGGAGATCCAACGCAGGGATCTTCTAACGTTTGGTTGCGAGAAGATTTTCGAGGAGCAGATCTCATCCCGCAAGGCGGACCGGCCTGAGCTGCGGGCGGCGATGGACTTCTGCCGGGAGGGGGACGAGCTCGTGGTGTGGAAGCTCGACCGGTTCGGCAGGTCCCTGCAGGAGCTTATAGAGCTCGTGAGCATCCTGAAGGAGCAGGGAGTGGAGTTTGTGTCGCTACGGGAGTCTCTCGATACCACGACCCCAGGCGGCAAGTTAGTGTTCCACGTTTTCGGAGCTGTGGCGGAGTTCGAGAGAGATCTGATCTTGGAGAGGACGATGGCAGGACTTGAGGCGGCTAAGGCTAGAGGACGGCACGGCGGAAGGCCCCGGGCGCTGGACGAGGGCAAGGCGAAGCTGGCTCGGAGGCTCAAAGACGAGGGAGAGCACTCAGTAGAGGAGATCTGCTCTATGCTTGGTGTGGGACGCTCTACCCTTTATAGGTATTTAGGTGAGGGTAATGAGGGACAGACTATGAGAGGTGTCGAGTAACTATGCAGCTCCCCGATGCGCTAGTGTCGGAAGTGACTTCTGGACGGGTGGTTCTATTCCTCGGAGCCGGAGCCTCTTTCGACGCCAATACCTCCACTGGCGAGTCGCCCCCCTTGGGAATGGGAGTACGGGACGCACTATCCGATGAGTTTCTCGGTGGTGAGTATGCTGAAGATTCGCTCGCTTGGGTGTCTGAGCTATCCATCTCATCGACTAACCTCAGCCGGGTGCAGGACTACGTAGCTGATCTCTTCGCCGATCTTGAGCCCGCGGACTTTCATCTGCTGTTGCCCACTTTCAAGTGGCGCGGCCTAGCCACGACCAACTACGATCGACTTGTCGAGAACGTCTATGCGACAGCCGAGAGTCCGGTGCAGGAGCTCGTGCCGTTCTTGTCGAATCAAGATAGGGTTGACGAGAAGCTTCGCGCCCCTGAGCATCTGGCTCTGCTGAAGCTCCACGGTTGTGTAACGAGGACACATGACGCTGACCTACCTCTCATCCTCACCGCCGACCAATACGCGACACACCGGGCGAACAGGAATCGACTTTTCAGCATGCTGCTTGAGTGGGGTTCAGAGAACACGGTAGTATTCATAGGACATGGGCTTCAGGATTCTGACCTCCGTGCGATCCTACTGGAGGTTTCTCAACAGGTGCAGTCTCGGCCCCGTTATTATCTGGTGAAGCCGGGGGCTAGCCAGGCTGAAAGGGATCTTTGGGCAGAGAAGAGAATAACTGTGCTGGACGGCACATTCGAGGACTTTCTTACCTCCTTGGATGCTGCTATCCCTGAGTCTTCGAGGATGCTTGCTCGGGCCGCAGAAACTGAACACCCAATTAGGAATAAATTCTTGGTCAATGAGCCCTTGGCCGGTCCTATTAAAGACTTGCTCTACCATGACGTGCAGTACATTCATCCCGCCCTCGAGTACGATGAAGGCAGCCCCAGGCGCTTCTATAAAGGATTTGATCTCGGCTGGTACCCGATCCGATCAGATCTAGATGTCCGCCGACGGCTCACAGACACGGTGCTGTGGGATGTCGTGACGAGACCTGATGAAGATAGGCCTACTCAAACAGAACTGTATGTCATCAAAGCTGAGGCTGGGGCGGGTAAGACAGTGTTCCTGAGGCGTGTGGCGTGGGAGGCAGCTACACAGTCAGAGGCGCTGTGTCTCTTTATGAGATCTTCGGGTGCCCCAAGGTTCGAGGCTCTTCAAGAGCTCCATCGGGTCACAGGTGAACGGATTTTCCTCTTCGTCGACTCCGCGGCGGACAATGTTCCCCTTATCTCGGGGCTTCTCGAAGGAGCACGCCGCTACGAATTGCCGCTAACGATTATTACGGCGGAGCGTGTGAACGAGTGGAACGTATCATGTGAGGACATTTCGGGTTACGTGAGCGACGAGTACGAACTGAAGTACCTCAGCCAACGCGAGATCGAGAACCTCGTGGCTCTCCTCAACGATCATGATGCGCAGGGTCCCAACCTGCGAGGCAAGCCCTACGCAGAGCAAGTTAGGCAATTTGAGGAGAGAGCTGGTAGGCAGCTACTAGTCGCGTTGCATGAGGCGACGATGGGACGCCCTTTCGAGGACATCTTGATGGACGAGTATAGTAACGTGCACCCCCAGCAGGCACGCAGTCTCTACCTGACCGTCTGCATTTTGCACAGGTTGAGAATACCGGTCCGGGCGGGGCTCGTAGCGCGCGTGCATGACATTCCCTTTACCGAATTTCGGGAGCGGCTGTTCTCCCCACTCGAGCACGTCGTGCGTGTCAGGGAGAATAGGGCCACGCGTGATTTTGAGTACGTGACGCGGCATCCAGAAATCGCCCAGATAGTCTTCCAACGGGCGTTGTCCGAGGCAACCGACCGTCACTATGAGTATGTGCGCATCATCAAGCATCTGAACGTGTCATACACTTCGGACAGGGAGTCTTTCCGCAAGCTAGTGCGGGCCAGGCCACTCCACGAAACGTTCTCGCGTTACGAAGACGTAGCAGCTATCTTCGAGGTCGCCGAGGAGAGCGCGGGTGGAGAGGCGTACCTATATCAGCAAATGGCTATCTACGAACGGATCAGACCCAACGGGAACTTGGCGAGGGCGCACGAGCTTCTGCGAAGAGCTCGGGAGCTGGCTCCCCATGACACTTCTATTGTACATACGCTTGCCGAGTTGGCGTTAACGCAAGCGAATAACACTGACCGTCCGCTGGAGCGACGGAGGCTCCGTAACGAAGCCCATTCTCTCGCTCAAGGACTGCTGGATGGCTCACGATCAGACAGTTACGCGAGACACACTCTCGTCAAGCTTGCGATGGATGATCTAAGGGACCTATTGGCAGACGATGGTTCTGTTAATCAAGATATCGACGAAGCCGTCCGCCAAGTAGAGCGGGTTTTAGAGCGAGGACGACAGCAGTTCCCAGATGAGCCCAGGTTAGCCTCCGCGGAAGCAGACTTCGCCCGTCTCCTGAGAGACGACGAACGATCTTTAGCAGCGCTCAAGGCCGCCTTCGCATCTAACCCGCGGGACCCCTACGTAGCAACGCGCCTAGCTCGTGTATACGAGGATAGAAACGACCTGGCCTCGGCGGAGGAATGCTTGCGTAGGTCGCTGCAGACTAACGGAGCAGACAAGCAGTTGCACTTCCGATATGCGCAAGTGCTCAGGGCGATAGATCCGACGGATGCCGAGAGGCTCGCCTACCATTTCAAAAGAGCTTTTACTTCTGGAGACAACAACCACGAAGCGCAATTTTGGTACGCGCGTTACGCTTTCGAGAGCGATGATACTGAGAAGAGAAGAGAGGCGAAGACTATTTTTCGGCGTCTTAGGAGCGTACCCATGGGACACGGAGCCCGCATAAGGGTCCGAGACAGGATGTCGAACGGGGCTCTGATCCCGTCACGATTTACTGGAACCGTTTCTAGGGTGGAGGTCGCACACGGTTTCGTTTCGGCTGATGGACGCGGAGACGAAATCTTCTTACACGCTAGCAATGTCGATGGAGAGTCGTGGGATGACCTTCGGCGCGGTGACCGAGTGGCCTTCCACATCGGCTTCAACTTTGGAGGCCCATTGGCCTTAGAAGTACATGCGATCTAAGATAGCCTTGAACGCGATTTCCTTACCGTACAGAATTCCCAAAATGGTACCGTGACCCCAGCGAGAAGGAGTCCCAGGCGAGGGATCTGATAGACGAGATCGACAGCACCGACGCCGCGTGAGCGCCCGGGCCGACCTCGCGCAGCGGGCGGCGCTGTCGCTGATCGCCGCGGACGCGAAGCTGTTTCGCGACCTCGCGCTCGACCCGCGATTCGAATCAATCCGACCCATCGCGGCCCTCGCGTTGATGCCGTTTTTGTCGGCGTTCGTGTACGAGTCGGCCAGGTACATCCAACGGACAGACGCCGCGGTCGGGACGCCACACGAAGACATGCTCCTCGCGTCGCGGATGCGCGTGAAGCTCACGGAGGACAAGTACAGGTCCTCGGCCGAGGTCCTCGAGAAGGCAGAAGAGCTGTCGGCCGTCAACAGCGGCTGGTTCCTGGAAGGCCACCGAGGCCTTCTCGGTCCGCTGAAAAGGTTGATCCAGCCCGATCTGGGCTTGCTGTTCATGGAAGGCGAGGCCGTCTGCACGACCCACATCGCATTCTTGAACCTGGGCCTCACCAAGGAGGCCCTGTCGGACGCATCTCTGTCGCTCGACAACCTCGGGCCTCACCTGCGGGACACTATGACCGACGTCGGGGAGTACGTCGGCCTGCTCCTCGGCAGGCTCGGCGAACACGCGGACGCCCCGGGTGGCGCGTCGGAGGCCCAGTTGGAGCCCATGCAATACCGCGACGTCAAGTCCGCGGGCTTCTACGGGTCAATTGCCGGTCGAGTGGCTCCCGGCCGCAACGGGGTCGGCATCCTGCTCACGCAGATGCTCTCGCAGGTCAACACCGCCCGCGTACTCGTGCCCAGGGTGGCAGGACGCCACGAGGCTGCGGCCTTCAAGATTAGGTTCGTGAGCCTCTTCCAGACCACTTTGGGGCTGCAGAAGCTCCTGGAAGAAGAGCGGGACACCCGCTTCCTGCGATCCGACGCCATAGAGGTGGTGGGCGAGACGCTGGCCTCTGAGCAGGTGAGGGATGTCCTCGAGAATCGCGGCCTGCGGAACACCCTGGTCCACTACGGTATCGGCAAACGCGCGGCGCGGCGCCTTTCCTCCCAACCGCCCCTGTACGGCCTCGTGGAGGCGCATGTGGACGGGGAAACGTTAGCCGGGATGAAAGAACAAGGTAGAGGTGGGCCTTGACCACGTCTCGCGAGGGCTCCGCGATCTGCTCCCCCGAATACCGATACCGCAGGGAACGTTGTGACCTCCCGGCGCGGCCGCCGTTCTGGCGAGTCTTCTCTTGAGGCTCATTTAGTCACGTATCTCTGTGCTGCTACTGTTAAGAAAAAGAAGTTCGTTGGTTTCGGTTCGGCTACTATCCCTACCCCGACTCAAGGCCAAGGACCGAGAACGGGCGGGCGAGAAGGAGGGAGGGCGCGTGGCGATCTTCGCCGAGACGCTGGTCGAGGAGTGGCTGAACCGCAATGGGTACTTCACCGTGCGCGGCGCCAAAGCCGGGCTGCTGGAGATGGACCTCCTGGGGTGCGGCCGGGCGCCGTGGCGAGCCGAAATGGGTTAGCATCCCCTTGTGAACGACCCGCTCGCTAGGCTATACGCCCCCTCTTGGACCTTGGATTTGCGCGGCCTAAAGAGGGCCGTTGACTCTGAGACCGTCTCGGTCAACGGCGGCGTGGATCTATCGGGGGTGGACTTCGTGACGCCCGGCGGCATGGTTGGCCTCTCTTGCCTGCTCGAGAAGTGGGCCGCGGAGCGGGGGCGCGTGGCGCTCGTCCCACCGGAGGACGAGGTCGCCGGGTACATGGACAGGATGGACTTCTTCGACCTCCTGGGCGGAGTGATCGCGCCCACGAGGAGCCTCTCCTACCTGGGCGGTCGGGGCCGCCACCCGGCTTCCTTGTGCGAGCTGCGGAAGGTCGAGGATGCCGGGGGAGTCACCCATGTCGTGGGGCGCTTCCGCAACATCTTATCCGAAGGCGGTTTGCGGGATGAGGAGGTACGTTATTGCTGCGACGTACTCTCGGAGAGCCTCATAAACGTGCTGGAGCACGCGGAGTCGCCCTGCGGTGCCTACGCCGCCATACAGAAGTGGGGAAGGCGCAACGAGGTCTGCGTGGCCGTGGCCGACGCCGGACTCGGCATTCCCCGAACGATCCGGCACCACCCCAGGGCCCGCAGGGTGGGCGGGGCGGATCACTCCTTAATAGAGGTCGCCACCGAGCTCAACGTGTCCAGGATCTGGGAGGAGGGTCGCGGCGGGGGGCTTAACGCGGCTCTTAGGAGCGTAGGCGACGGCAGCGGGAGGCTCAAGATCTGGGCCGGACGGGGGTGGGTGGAGTTCTGGGGCGTCGGCAGCACACATCGCGCGGAACGGGTGCTCGCCTTCGAGGGCACCTGCGTGGAGGCCGTGTTCCCTCTCCAGCAGCCCTGTATGTAAGCGTTGACACGGGTTTACCAGCCCTTTAAATTAGGGTAAGCGTTCATTGAGCGCTCTGAAGAGAGGAGGACGCATGACCGCCCCCAGCAAGCCGGCAGTTTTCGAGGTGCTGCTCCGTTTCCCGCAATGCACCTCAAAGGAGGAGCCGTTGGCGACTCGGGAGGACGGCCAAATGGAGCTGTCCTGCCTCGAGGAGGCCCTCGAGGCTGCCGCGCCAGGCGAGGTGGTGGGCGTCGACGTCAGCGGGGTGCGGTTCATCAACTACTCCTTCTCCGATCAGGTGTTCGGCAAGCTGTGCGGCAGGCTGTGGGCAGGCGAACACCCGGACCGCTTCATTGTACTGGTGGCGCCCCGGCAAGACCTCGAGAATAGGCTGCAGGACATACCGGTAACGCTCAAGAACAGGAAACTGGCCATGCTCTGCTTGGCAGACCCCGAGGATCCTTCCACCCAGGAAGTTGTGGGAGAGTTGTCGAAGAGTCTCAGGGAGACACTAAGAGCGGTTCGGCCAGGGGATACCAACGAAGAACTGGCCGAGAGACTCGACATCAAGCTCACCACCTGCATTAACCGCACGGATAAACTGTCTAGGATGCGATTATTGCGCAAGAGCGAGCGCGACAGAGAATCCGGGCACCGACAGTTCGAGTTTTCCCCGGTGCTGCCCTTCTCCGAGTAGGGTCCTCCAACTAACCTGACGCCCGCTTGACGTCCTCGACCCGAGCGCTTACACTTGTTCATAATGTTTAATGAACGACTGGATAGAGCGCACGTAGGGCTTGTCCGGTCCGGAGACCGGGAGGTCAACAGATATGGACGAGCAGACCAAGCCCCCCACGGGTCTACCCGCCGTCGAGTTCACGGTCGACGGCGAGGCCTACCGGAGCGAGGAGCACGAGCTCACGGCCGGGGAGATCCTCCGGCTCGCGGAGAAGGACCCGTCTGCGCACTATCTGGTCGAGGTGCGCGGGAAGCGCGAGCGTGAGGAGTACAAAGATCCTGACCAGACAGTCAGGGTCCATCCCGGTAGCAAGTTCGTGACCGTCTTCACGGGCAGCACGCCGGTTTCCTAGCCCGATGGTCGGGACGCAGGCGTTCAAGGCGCAACTAGAGGAGATGGGCTACGAGCCCGAGCTCCTCAACGGCAGCGCGGCCCCGTCGGGCGGCATGCTCGTGTTCGAATACGAGGTCGAGGCGGGGCCGCGCGCCGGCGAGCGCGTGAGGCTGGGACGCAGGGCGCCCCCGGACTTCCCCATGACCCCTCCGGGCGGGCCCCTGGTCTCGCCGCGCGTCCTTCCGATCAACCCGAACCAGGGCTCCGGGCACCCGCGCGGCGCTGTCCACGTTGCGGAGACCGGCGGTCTGAGCGACCCGGGGGGCAACTGGGAATATTGGAGCCGGCCGTTCCCGACCCCGCCCGGGTGGGCAAACACGAAACGGGACGTCCGGGCCTACATGAGCCACGTCCGAACCCTCTTCGCCACGTTGCCGCATGATCTATAGCGCCGCGCTGACGACGGAGCTCCACGAGAGGCTTCGGGGCCACCTCCTGCGGAGGGACGGGCAGGAGGACGTGTGCTTCGGCCTCTACCGGCCGAGCGAGGGCTGCGCCCGCAGGACGGGTGTGCTGTACGACGTCGTCCTGCCCCGGGAGGGTGAGCGCGACTTGCACGGCAACGCCTCATTCTCCGGCGGCTACTTCCTCAGGGCGGCCGGCGAGGCCGACGCCCAAGGAGCCGGCCTCGTGCTCCTGCACAGCCACCCGAGGGGCAGGGGGTGGCAGGGCATGAGCGACGACGACGTGGCCGCGGAGCGCGGGTACGCCGCGCAGGCAGCGGTTATGACGGGACTCCCCCTGCTCGGCATGACGCTCGCAGGCGACGGGCATTGGAGCGCCCGGTTCTGGGAGCGCGTCGGCCGCGGGGAGTACGAGAAACGCGGCTGCGAAACCATCCGGGTCGCGGGTGATCGCCTGAGGGTCACCTACGACGCAGGACGCCGCCCGGTGCCCGGCTTCCGCCCGGAGCTCGAACGCACGGTCTCGGCCTGGGGGCCCGAGGCGCAAGCGGACCTCGCGCGGCTCAAGATCGGGGTCGTCGGCGCCGGCAGCGTCGGCGCCCTCGTGGCCGAGGCGCTCGCGCGCACCGGGGTCGGAGACCTGCTGCTGCTCGACTTCGACACAGTAAAGGTGGTCAACCTCGACCGGCTCCTGCACGCGAGGAGGCGCGACGCGGCGCTGGCCCGTTCCAAGGTGGAAACCTTGAAACGGGCACTCTCAAACAGCGCGACCGCCTATTCCCCCCGGATCGAAGCTCTCGAACTCAGCGTGGTCGAGGAGGAGGGGTTCCGAGCCGCCCTCGACTGCGACGTGCTCTTCAGTTGCGTCGACCGGCCCTGGCCGCGGGCCGTCCTGAACCTGATCGCCTACTCCCACCTTATCCCGGTCATCGACGGCGGGATAAAGGTGGCGACGGCGGGAGGGCGGCGCCTGACGGCGGCGGACTGGAAGGCCCATGTGGCCGCGCCCGGCCGCAGGTGTCTGGAGTGCCTGGGGCAGTACGATCCGGGCCTAGTCTCCGCAGAGCGTGACGGGCTGCTGGACGACCCGTCGTACGTCGAAGGACTGCCGCCGGACCACCCGATACGCGGCAACCAGAACGTCTTCGCCTTCAGCATGGGCGCGGCTTCCCTCGAAATTCTTCAGCTCCTCTGTATGGTCGGCGCTCCTGGCGGTCTGGCTGACATAGGGGCCCAGAACTACCACTTCGTCACTGGAGGCATCGACATCGACGATCGTCAGTGTCAGCCTGGGTGCTTGTACTCCGGCGATCTGCTGTCTACCGGGGACAGATCGGGCATTATCGTAACCGGCCGGCACCATGCCGCGGAGCAGGAGCGGGCAGAACGCGCCCAGCGGATAAGGGAGCCAAAGATCCGGCTCGACCGCTTCTTGGACGATCTTTTGGTTGGTGCATCTTGATGCAATGCTACAAAAGGAGGGCAACGTGCCGCTCTTGGACACGCCGCTGAGCATCCAGGTCTTCGAAAGGATTGGGTGGCAGAAGCCTATCGACGAGAGCGCCGAGAAGGAATGTGACCACTACAGCAGACTCTTTATCTCCAAAGCTAAGGAAGTCGAAGAGGACGGCGATGAGGAAGCGCGGGAGGCGTTCGCGGTACTCGGGGGCGTGACTTCGATGATGCTGAACGCGGACTCGCGCGAGGAGCCCTTCCGGCCTATGATGGTTTTCTCCACGGGGCGGAGCGCCGTCCTGGAAGACTTCACCGACAACCACCTGAGCGCCTTGGGGGAGGTTGTGAGCGGAGTCTCGGACCCTGAGCTGCGCGCCAGGATAGGCGACGTCCTCTGGTGCAGGAAGAGGGATCACAAGGCAGCGTTGCTGGCGGTGGAGTCCTACCTGGGGTCGGCGGCAAACCTCGGATCGGTCGGCGACTGGCTCTCCGAGGTCGAGAGGGCGGAGCGGGCCATGGCGCTGGCGTCCGAGCTGGGCCGACCGGAAGGGCTGTGGTCGGAGGTTGTGGGGTACGTGGAAGAGGCGGTGCGGGAGTACGAGGGCGTGCGATCCGACCGCCCTCGGGCCAGGTTCATGGGGCTTCTCCAGAAGTACCGGGCGGGCGACGCGCAGCGGTACGCCGCCCTGGCCGCGGACGCCGCGCGAAAGGCCGAAGCGGCGAAGTGCTGGCCCGAAGCCCGCCAGTTCTGGCGGCTGGAAGCCCGGTGGCGCGAGATGACGCAGGACCCCGACGGCAAGCGAAGCGCCCTCGTGCGCGCAGCACAGACCCACGTCGGAGAGGCGGAGGACGAGCTTTCCCGGCCGTCGCCGAGCTACATAACGGCCTCCTCGCACCTGGAGCGTGCCATCGAGGGGTTGCGGAGGGCTGGAAGGACCCGGGAGCGCGTGGAGGAGTTGCACGGCAGGCTGCTCGAGTACCAGCTCCGCACCCGCGACGAGATGGTCGCCTTCTCCCAGGACATGGACATGTCGAAGTTCGTCGATCAGGCTAGGGAGCAGGTGAAGGGCAAGCCGCTAGGAGAGGCATTCCTGGTCATGGTCCACGGTTGCACTTCGCCGAGCAAGAACCACCTGCGGACGCAGGCGGAAGAGTCGTCCAGGAACGGGATCTGGATGCTCATGGAGCGGTCGGTGGTGGACGAGAGGGGCAGGGTGACGGGCCGTATGCCGTCCTTCTTGTCCGACGACCCCGGAGAGGTCGAGGGGGCTATCAGGGCCGAGATGTTTGGCCAGGCCAACCACTACCGTCAGACCTACGCCGTCGCCTTCGTCCACCCAGCGTGGCGGCAGATAAACCTCGACCACGCCGTCCGGCTCGGGGACCTGCTGCCCGTGGTTGCGGACAACCCGTTCGTGCCCGAGGGGCATGAGGACGCTTACGCCCGCGGATTCCTCGCCGGTTTCAGGGGCGACTTCCTGACGGCGACCCACCTCCTGGTGCCGCAGCTGGAAAACTCGATACGGCACGTGCTCTCCAGAAGCGGCGTCATCGTCTCAAAGCTCGACGACTCCGGCGTACAGGAGGAGAAGGACCTGGGAGCCCTTCTCCGCGAGCCGAAGCTGGAGGAGTTGCTGGGAGAGGACCTCGTGTTCGACCTGCAGGGCCTACTCGTCGAGAGGTTCGGCGCGAACCTGCGCAACAGGATGGCGCACGGCCTCATGACGGACGTCGAGTTCACCACCCCGACCGTTCTTTACCTCTGGTGGCTCGTGCTCAGGGTCTGCGTGATCTACGCGCTCATGAACAGCAAACAGAAGCGGGGCGAGGGCGAGGAGGCCGGATGACGGCCGGAGAAGACTGGGCAACATGGTTCCCCGAGCCCGCGTGCGCCGATGACACCGCGGCCAACCGAGGGGAGCCCACCACCGACTGGTTGGGGAGGTCGACTCACCCCCGAGCGATAGCCGCCCGGCGTTTTCTGAACGAGAACCTGCGCGCGCTGCCGCAGGAGCACCGCGCCGCCCTTTACCGGGCGCTCCACGACAGGTGGGACAGCGCCTTCTTCGAGCTCATCGTGGGTCGCACGCTGCAGGTTTTGGGCGCGGCCATAGAGGTCGAGCCCGGGGGAGCGAGCGACATCAGGATGGACTTCGCGGCGCGCTTCTCGGACGGGGCTGTCGCTATGGAGGCCGTCTCCCCAATCTTCGGCTCGGAGGTCGGTGAGACTGCCAAGAGGCGCAACCCGCTGCTCGACATCGTCGAGTCCGAGTCGCCCCCGGACGTTTGGGTGATGGTCTCCTCGCTGCCGGACGTCGGCCCGCAGGACTCCAAGAAGCCGTTCAGGGCCGCGTTGCGCAGGCTGCTCGCCGGGGCTGGGAACGTGGACTCCGCCCCGGTGGGTGTCTCCGAGGAGCTTACGGGGGGCACGCTGCGCCTGACGCTGGTGAAGAAGGGGCCGGGGGTGCCGCCCGGAAGGTCGGTCGGCATCGAGCCCGCCCTGACGGCCTGGGACGACACGGAGCGGAGGGTCAGGCGGGCGGTGTCGAGCAAGCGGCGGCAGGGGAGGGAGGCCGACGTCCCGGCGCTGGTCGCCGTTCACGCGACCGGCATCGCCAGCTCCTACGAGGAGGTCGACATGGCGCTGTTCGGCCGGGACGTGGTCACGGTGGATCGGGGCGGGCGGCTTATCGGCACAAGGTTCGAGGCGGATGGGGCGTTCGCTGGGGGCGGCGGGGAGCCAACGTGGGCCGGAGCGCTCGTATTCCTCAACGTCGGTTTCATGGGCGGGCCCGACCCGGTGCTGTACCTGCACCCGCGCTTCGGGGGGCGGCTGCCGGGGGCACTGCTGGCCCTAGAGAAGCGGAGCTACGACGCCCGGGCGGGCGGCATCGTCGTCGACAGTCCCTCGACCGCCGGTGTCATGCGCGCGCTGAACTTTGTGTCCCGCGACGTGTAGCTGGTTCACGCGACGGACCCCATGGGGAAGGCCATTCCGTCGGGCGGAGAAAGGATGGGCGAAGTGGAGATCAACAGCTTGGAAGATCTGCAGGCCGCGGAGGAGCAGATAGGTCGGGTGCTGAAGCGGATCAGGCTCGACTCGGCCCTGGTGGGGCTGAGGAAGCTCGGAGACCGGCCCTTCATCGGGCGTTATCCGCCCATCAGGCTGGCCCCTTTCATCGTCGCGGGCGCGGCCATGTTCGCGTTGAGGTACTGCCTGCCCCGGCCATTCCGAAAAACGTTCAGGCCGCTGCCCGACGAGGAGCTCATACCCTTCTTGCGCCTCGTAAGCGATTACCTCCTGGCCGATCCCCTGTCCTTCGACGAGACGATTCAGAAGGAATACTACGACGCAAACCCGGCCTTCACGATCTTGAGGTTCGTGGCCTCGCAGTTCCCGTACGACGTGGGGTACTTCGGCCAGTACGCCCGCTCGCTCGTCCTGTACGAGGAGCTGCCGCCTAAGCTGGCGGGCCGCCCGGGCGTCCCCCGGTTCGACCTGCCGGCCGCATTCGAAGAGCTGAACGGCGTCCCTGTGATGGACTTCCTCAAGGTGGGTTACATGACTTGGGCCGCCGCCGGCAGCGGTAACCAGATGGCTTT
>JBBPYN010000076.1:0-71707 GCA_038199875.1 Rubrobacterales bacterium | reverse complement strand
CTTAGTCGGTGACGCCGGCTCCGTCGACGCGGGGGCCACGGAGTCCAAACGCGAGGCGATAAGGGGAAGTCGAGGCGAGTCGCCGGCATTCGACCATGGGGAGCAGCCGCCCCTCGAAGAGCAGCGGCGTATGATCGCCGAGACCCGCCGCGCGTTCAACGAGTGGCTCTCGGGAGAGCTTGGTAAGGCGCAGGGAAACGGAGGCTAACGTCTTGGCGCACATACGAGGGTTCGGCGGGCGCGGCGGCTTCGGCCGCCATCCCGCCCTCATCGTCATAGACATGACATTGGGGTTCACCGACCCGGAATCGCCCCTGGCCTGCGACCTCGAAGGTCCGATCTCGGAGATCCAGAAGCTCCTGGGTGCCGCCCGGCGAGCAGAGATCCCTATCGTCTTCACCACCGTCGCCTACCGCGAATCAGACAAGCTCACAGCCGCCGCCTTCATAGACAAGGTACCAGCGCTCCTAACCCTCGAGGCAGGAACCCGCTGGGCCGAGATCGACCCGCGCATAGCACCTGAAAAGACGGAGCCCGTCCTCAACAAGCTATTCGCCTCTGGCTTTTTCGGCACAGGCCTCTCCAGCCTCCTCACCTCCGCCGGCGTCGACACCCTCATCATCACAGGAGCCTCGACCTCAGGCTGCGTGCGGGCGACGGCCGTCGACGCCCTGCAGTATGGATTTCGGCCCGTAATCCCCCGGGAGGCAGTGGGCGACCGCAACGAACAGGCCCACGAGGCGAACCTCTACGACGTCGATGCCAAGTATGGCGATGTGGTGTCTGTTCGCGAGGCGCTGGATCACCTGGAGGAGCTCGGCGCGGCGAACACCCGCTGAGCTTCAGGCAGCGTCGCCGCGTGAGATGTTCTTAGCACGGCGTGACCCCCGTCACCTACGGCGATGGGCAGGCCGAGAGGATCAGGGAGGCCTCACGGGGAAAGGTTGAGAGCCGTCTCTTTATCGGGGGTGCGGTTCGAGAACCGTGCGGCGCCAACCATTCTGGCTCTCGTCTTCCGTCTTGACGCTGGTTGGCTTTGGCCCGAATATACGAGCCCGGAGACGGGCGAGCTAGAAGGGTGGGCGGTAGGGTGGACGTAAAGGCGGCAGTGGCCTTCGGGGCCAATGAACCGTTGAGGATAGAGACGGTCGAGTTGGAGGGTCCGAAAGAGGGCGAGGTGCTCGTCAAGATCGGGGCCACCGGCGTCTGCCACACGGACGAGTTCACGCTCTCGGGCGCCGACCCCGAGGGGCTCTTTCCCACGGTGCTTGGCCACGAGGGGGCCGGGGTTGTCGTCGAGGTCGGGCCGGGGGTGACTAGCATCGTCGAGGGGGACCATGTGATCCCGCTATACACCCCTGAATGCCGCCAGTGCAAGTCCTGCCTCAGCCGCAAGACGAACCTGTGCACGGCGATCCGCTCGACCCAGGGGCAGGGCCTCATGCCCGACGGCACGAGTCGGCTCTCCATAAACGGCGAGACGCTCTCCCACTACATGGGCACCTCGACCTTCGCCACCCACGCCGTCCTCCCCGAGATAGCCGTGGCCAAGATCCGCGAGGACGCCCCCTTCGATAAGGTCTGCTACATCGGCTGCGGCGTTACAACCGGCATCGGCGCCGTGATCTACACCGCGGGCGTCGAGCCTGGCTCGAACGTGGTGGTCTTCGGCCTGGGCGGCATAGGCCTGAACGTGGTCCAGGGCGCGAAGATGGTCGGGGCCGACAAGATCATCGGCGTCGACCTCAACCCGGCCAAGAGGGACCTCGCCGAGAAGTTCGGCATGACCCACTTCGTCAACCCGAACGAGGTCGAGGGGGACCTGGTCCCCTACCTGATCGACCTGACCGGCGGCGGGGCGGACTACTCCTTCGAGTGCATCGGCAACGTGAACGTCATGCGGCAGGCCCTGGAGTGCGCCCACAGGGGCTGGGGTGTCTCGGTGATAATCGGGGTGGCCGGGTCGGGGCAGGAGATCTCCACGCGACCATTCCAACTCGTCACGGGGCGGGTCTGGAAGGGTAGCGCGTTCGGCGGCGCCAGGGGCAGGACGGACGTACCCAAGATCGTCGACTGGTATATGGAAGGCAAGATCAACATAGACGACCTCATAACCCACACGATGCCGCTGGAGGAGATCAATACCGCCTTCGACCTGATGCACCGAGGGGAGTCTATCCGCAGCGTCGTAAAATTCTAGAGCGGTTTCAGGCATCGGGTCTGGCCGCGAGACGTTTGAGAAAGGGTCTATGACTAACTTGAACACCCTTGGCGAGCACTCCTGTTTCGGTGGGACGGTCTCGTTCCACGAGCACCACTCCTCCGCCTGCGATACGGAGATGCGCTTCGCCGCCTACGTCCCACCGCAGGCCGCGGAGCAGCCGGTCCCCGTCCTCTACTACCTCGCTGGCCTCACCTCGACGGAGGAGACGTTTATGACCAAGGGAGGCGCCCAGCGCCTCGCCTCAGAGCATGGCCTGATGCTCGTGGCTCCAGACACCAGCCCGCGTGGCCTTGGGTTGCCCGGCGAGGACGATGACTATGACTTCGGCTCCGGCGCCAGCTTCTACCTCGACGCCACGGTCGAGCCCTTCTCGCGCCACTACAACATGGGCACCTACGTAACCAGCGAGTTGCCTGCGATCGTGGCAGAGCATTTTCCAGCTTCCGGCGCCAGGGGCATCTTCGGACACTCCATGGGCGGGCACGGGGCCCTTACCCTGGCCCTCAAGAACCCCGACCTCTACGCTTCGGTATCGGCCTTCGCCCCGGCCGCAGCCCCGACCCGCGCCCCCTGGGGCCACAAGGCGTTCTCGGGATACCTCGGGCCAGACGAAGGGACGTGGCGCGAGCATGACGCGAGCGAGCTGGTGCGCCGGTCACCCTTCACCGATGGGCGGACCATACTAGTAGACCAGGGGACTGCGGACGAGTTCCTCGAAGAGCAACTCTACCCCGAGGTCTTCGAGGAAGCGTGCCGCGAGGCGGGACAGCCGCTGACCCTGCGGTGGCAAGAGGGCTACGACCACGGCTACTACTTCATCTCCACCTTCATGGAGGATCACGTGCTGCACCACGCGAAGACCCTCACCGGATCGGCCTAGGATCGCCCCAGCAGAGCGGATTTCGGCACCATGGAGAGAAGCGAGATGACAACGGCGGGCGAGGGTGCGAAGTCTACCCTGACACATCTTGAGGGAGCACTGTCGGGGGAAAGGTACCAGGCGGACGCCTTGATGGGGCTCGATCCTGCGGACGATCGTCCTCTGCTCGCCCGCTACGACCTCGAGAAGGCGGCCCGAACGCTTACAGCCTCTTCGCTGGCGGAGCGTCGCACCGGCGGCCTGTGGCGCTGGGCGGAACTGCTACCGGTGAGGGACCCTAACCATGTAGTCTACCTGGGTGAGGGCGATACGCCTCTCCTGGCGCAACCCCGCCTCGGAGAGGCGCTCGGCCTCCCGCGGCTGGTCACCAAAGCGGAGGGCCTGAACCCCACGGGCTCTTTCAAGGCGCGGGGGATGGCCGTCGCCGTCTCGCGGGCTGCGGAGCTCGGCGTCACCTCGTTTATAGCGCCTTCCGCCGGAAACGCCGCCGGCGCCCTGGCGGCCTACGGGGCGGCCGCCGGCGCACGGGTCACGGTGCTAACGCCCGTTGACGCGACGCCCGTCAACAGACAGGAAGTGCTCGCTATGGGTGCGCGTCTCATCCTGGTGCGGGGTTTGATCTCGGACTGCGGCAAGATCTCGACCGCCCTCGCAGATCGGATCGGCGCCTTCGACGTGAGCACGCTCAAGGAGCCCTACCGCGTCGAAGGCAAGAAGACGATGGGCTTCGAGCTCGCCGAACAACTCGGCTGGCGCCTCCCTGACGTTATCGTCTACCCGACCGGCGGGGGCACAGGCCTCGTAGGCATGTGGAAAGCCTTCGACGAACTGGAAGCGCTAGGCTTGATCGGACCCCAAAGGCCACGCATGGTAAGCGTGCAATCCGAAGGCTGCGCACCGATCGTAAGAGCATTCGAG
This sequence comes from Rubrobacterales bacterium, assembly GCA_038199875.1. Lineage (GTDB taxonomy): Bacteria > Actinomycetota > Rubrobacteria > Rubrobacterales > Rubrobacteraceae > Rubrobacter_D. The sequence continues at coordinate 67,685 of JBBPYN010000076.1, read as the reverse complement.
AGGGGAGACCGTTTCGCCGAACCCTGGCAAAATGCGGACACTCGAGCCTCAGGCATCAGGGTCCCCTCCGCCGTTGGAGACTTCCTGATCCTGGACTCCTTGAGAGAATCGAAAGGCACCGCCGTAGCGGTATCCGAAGACTCAATCTCGGAGATGCAGACGTTCGCAGGACGCCTGGGAGCAGGCTACGTCAGCCCCGAGTCCGCCGCGGCACTCGCCGCCGTCCCCGTACTGCGCGAGAGAGGAGAGGTCGAACGCCACGAAGAAGTAGTAGTCTTCGATTGCGGCATAGGACAGAAGTACCCGCCACCACGAGATCTCACGGAGCCGCCTGTCGTTGACCCCGACGACCTCGACCTTGATACGCTAGCAGAGAGGCTCCGCTAGAGCCACCCATGTAGGGGCGGTTCGCGAACGGCCCCTGGGCGAACGGTCCCTACCGTACCCGGATGTCTACAAATACCGACGGCGGCCGCCCCTGTAAGCCATGTACGCCTCGTAGGAAGCCTGGACGAAGGGTCCGATCGTCACGACGGCCATGACGGGCACGAGCAGGAACCCGACAAGGACGGCCATGAGAGCGAAGGTGATAGACCACCCGATAAAGATGGCGCTCAGCCACACTATCTGGTAGAAGACCGACCTCATCGCGTGGGCCGCCACCGTCGGCGAGTCGTTCCTGTATACCAGCCAGATCACAAACGCCGCCACGGGCCCGAGAAATCCCGTGAAGATGTTCAAGAAGGTGCTCAAGTGGGCCACCGCCGACCAGACACGCTCACCCTCGACGCTCATCACGCCAGGGGCCGGAGGCGCAATGCGCGGGTCGTACTCGCGTTGGATGCCGTAGTTCGTCGCCTCAACCTTCATACACACTACTCCTCTCGTGGCTAACCGCGTATACGCCGCCACAGCACGAAGGTTTCAGCCCCAGTGCGCACCATCAGGCACGTTACTTTCCGTTTACACTCCGTTGGGCGATAATGCTCGCACCTCACAGAGTGTCTTGGATCAGACACATATGTGGCACGAGCATATATAATCCGCACACGTGCAATAGAAAGGGGCATAGGATGACTGAGGAGTCGCAGAGCGCGGGCAACGGCCAGGGTACGACTGCCACGGGGGCGGAGAGCCTATCGGTCAAGGACAACCGGACGGGCAAGAGCTACGAAGTCGAGATAAGTGATGGCACCGTGCGTGCGATGGACTTCAGGCAGATCAAAACAGACGAAGAAGACTTCGGCCTCATGACCTACGACCCCGGTTACTCCAACACGGCGAGTTGCAGGAGCGCCATAACCTACATAGACGGGGAGAAAGGCATCCTGGAGCACAGGGGAATCCCCATCGAGCAGCTGTGCGAGCAATCCTCCTACCTGGAGGTAGCCTACCTTCTGAACTACGGCAAGCTCCCCACCGAAGACGAGCTGAACCGCTGGACCTACGAGATAACCCATCACACCTACGTGCACGAGAACATCAAGAACTTCATGAACGGCTTCAGGCACGACGCGAACCCCATGGGGATGCTTCAGGCCTCGGTCGGCGCGCTCTCCACCTTCTACCCCGAGGCGCAGGACATAGACGACGAGTACCAGCGCCACGTGGCTGCGGTACGCCTTATCGCCAAGATGCCCACCCTCGCCGCCTTCTCCTACCGCCACAGCCTGGGGTTGCCCTACGTCTACCCGGACAACGACCTCTCATACGCAGGCAACTTCCTGTCCATGCTCTTCAAGATGGCCGAGCCCAAGTACGAGCCTGATCCGCGCCTGGAGAAGGCGCTCGACGTGCTCTTCATACTGCACGCCGACCACGAGCAGAACTGTTCAGCCGCGGCCGTCAGGGTCGTCGGGTCTTCCAGGGTCGACCCGTTCTCTGCCATAGCCGCCGGCTGTGCAGGCCTCTACGGTCCCCTGCACGGCGGTGCCAACGTCGCCGTTTTGAGGATGTTAGAGCGGATAGGGAGCACCGACAACATCCTCGACTTCTTGCAGGAAGTCAAGGAGGGTGATGAGCGTCTGATGGGCTTCGGCCACAGGGTCTACAAGAACTACGATCCGCGAGCCAGGATCATCCGCGGCCACGTCGACGAGGTGCTCGAGGCTACGAACAAGGAGAGCCCGTTGCTCGACATTGCCATCGAGCTAGAGAAGAGGGCCCTCGACGACGACTACTTCACCAGCCGCAAGCTCTATCCCAACGTCGACTTCTACTCAGGCCTCATCTACGAAGCCTTAGGTATTCCCACCGACGCCTTCACCGTCATGTTCGCCATACCCCGCACCTCGGGTTGGATGGCCCAGTGGATGGAGATGATGGACGACCCCGAGCTCAAGATCGCCCGTCCGCGCCAGATCTACACAGGTCCCCGCGACGTAGATTATGTGCCCATGGACCAGCGCTAGTGTTTGACTGCCGCCGGAGACGGTAGAGCCTCCTACGGGCCGCCGAGCACGGCTTCGTATAGTCGGCGTTGGCGTTCCAGGGCTTTGCGGTAGAGCTCATGGCTGTCTGGGTCGGGCTCGTAGGTCTCGCCGAGCGGCACTTCCGCGGCTTCAATCTCCGGTCCTCCCAGCGCTTCGAGTGAGATCAAGGCCGCGCCTCGACTTGAAGCTTCATTGACGCCCGAGACCGTGACGGGTTTGCCTAACGTGTCGGCCATTATTCTGGTCCACGTCGGCGAGTGGAGGAGGCCGCCGCCGCTGGCGATGACCTCCTTTTCGCCGGGTGAGGCGGTCTCGAGCATCTCCGCGATCATTGCGAACCTGAAGGCCACGGCCTCCATCGCTGCGCGCAGGATCTCGATGGGCTTGCTGCTCATCGAGAGCCCGGCGATGGTCCCGTTGGCCAGGTCGGCCCATCCGGGTCCCCGCTCCCCGGCAAACAGCGGCAGGAACGTAAGACCGTGCGAGTCCGGCTCAATGCTGGATAGGAGTATCTCCGTCTCTTCGGGGTTGGGGAGGCGCAGGGTGTTGCGCAGCCATTCGATCAGGTTCCCACCGTCGGAGAGCGCGCCGCCCATGACGTAGCGTTCGGCGTCTGCCCTGTAGCACCATGGTCCGCCCGGTATCTCGACCGACTCGGCCTTCCAAAGCACCCGCATCGCGCCGCTCGTCCCGACCATGAGCGCCAGCCGGTCACTCCCCGTGCATCCGCTCCCGACGTTGGAGCAGGCGCCGTCGCCAACCGCGGGAAACCAGGGTACGTCACGCAAGATCGGCCACCGCTCTGCCCACTCGCCAGCCAGACCCCTCCGCGGCTCATCCGAAATGGAGGAGAGCTGTGCCTCTTCTACGGGCAGAGCGTCCATGGTCTGGCGGTCCCAGCGCAGCCCGTTCTGGTCGAAGAGGCCGGTGGCAGAGGCCATGGACGTACCCACCTGGTAGGGTTCCCCGAAGAAGCGGGCGTAGAAGTAGTCGGCCGGGGAGACGAAGCGCTCGGCCTTCTCGAAAGCGTCTGGCATCGTCCGGCTCAACCACAGGAGTTTGGCCGGCCAGTAGCTGGAGTGGAGCACGCAGCCCGTGCGGCGGTGTACGGCGTCCTCGTCCATGCGTTCGCGCAGGTCTGGGGCGACGGCGGCCGCGCGGCGGTCTGCCCAGGTCAGAATGGGGGTCGTCGGACGGCCGTCACGGTCCACGCCGAGGACAGAGTGCCAGAAGGTGCTCATGGCGACGCCGGAGATGGCAGCGTCTCCGGTCTTGGAGAGAGCGCCGTCAACCGCGCTGGCGACGAGGTCGAGAAGCTCGTCGGCGTCCCTGGACGCGCCGCCGTCGGGGGTGTAGTCGAATTCGTAGTCGAGCTTGACCCCGGTGCCCTCTATGTCGTCGCCCGACCTATCGTACAGCCCGGCCCTCACCGATGAGGAGCCCACGTCTACAGAGAGAACCCTCGCGTCTTGTGATCCCCCTGATGCCATGCTCCCACCTTCCCAATGAGTCAGCCTTCCTGGTAGTTTAGCAAGCCGCATTCCCTGCCCGTTCGTGGGCGTCCCATGTTTACCGGCGGCACCGGCGAGGGTACCGAGGACTTAAGGGCCGCAGTCTTACCGAGGAGGAGAACGTGGCGAGCGAAGATAGGCTGAGAGAGCTAGAAGAGAAGTACGAGGACTACAAGGTCTACGACAACCAGGGTGAGAAGATCGGGAAGGTCGACGACCTCTTCGTCGACGAGACGGACAGGGAAGAATACATCGGCGTCAAGATGGGGTTTTTGGGCATGAAGTCAACCCTGATCCCCATGGACATAGTACGCGTGAACGGGGGCGAAAGGAGCATAGAGGTCTCCGAGTCCAAAGATCGTGTGAAGAGTGCGCCGAGCTTCGACGACGACGAAGACATCACCCGCGACTACGAGGACCGCATCCGCAGCTACTTCGGCCTCGAATCACTCGATGCCTCAGGGGCCGGCTACGGCGCGTACTCAGAGACGAGATCCAGCGACGTAGACCAGGAGTCGCTCGACTACGATGACGGGGATGACACGAAGGAGTACGAGGATCGTTCCACTGTGGATTCCAGGGAACGCGGGGAGTCGGCTACCGAAGGCGAGCCCTCCTGGAACGTACCCGAGTACGGGGGCTCGGGTGAGCCCACGGGCAGAGATGATCGCATGGATACCGGGGAGTCTTCCGAACGCGAATCTTCCATCGCAGGCACCGGCTCCCCCGCTGAAGAGGCAGCTGGTGAGGCGCCGACTACGCGCCATACCGAGGAGACCGAAACCTTCCAGGAGGGCGGGCGCACCAAGATCCGTCGCCGCGTGATACGCGAGGAAATCTACGAAGAAGACGATCCGAACGTCAGCAACTAGAGCGGTTCGCGAACCGCCCTCGCTGCGTCCATCGAGCGAACCGCGACGTAGGGCAACAGGCATCATCTAGGGTGGCCAGATGCCTTCAGGCACGTAGACGCCTGAGGATTCCTTGACCACGTAGGCCCACGCCAGGGTTACAAAACCCTCGCTCGTCTCTACCGGGAGCAGCGCGCGCCTGTAGTGGCTCGAGGTGTCGGCGGGATCAAAGCCTTCCAGGCGGTCGATGGCCGGCAGGCGCGATGCAGGGTCGTCGAAAGCGAAGACCTCTCCGAAGGCCCGAGCACCCTCCGGCGGCTGTACAGGCTCACGGCCAAGCCGCCGCTGCTCCTCTACGTCCCTGGCATAACCAACGGTCCCGAACGCATAGATGGATTCCTCCGGTACGACCAGCGCGGGATATCCGAAAAAAGGAAGGTCGTACAGATCACCACGCACCGACGCTCCTTCGACACGTAGCGTGCCATCGCAAAAACGCTCGTGGTTGCGCTCGCCACGCTTGAGCGTACCGTAGAAGAACATGAGTAGCGGCGCGACATCACCTGGATCAAGCACGCTACAGCCTTCGCTTGTCAGCCGAGGCTCTTACGCGACGTGCGGATCAACGGAAACCAACCAGGCTCGCGTAATCGACTTTGATGCAACGGTCCATGACGACGGTAAGGCCGTGCTCTCTGGCGTAGTCCGCCGCCTTTTCGTTGACGACACCGGACTGCATCCACAGCACCTTCGCGCCGGAGGCGACGGCGTCCTCTGCCACGGGCATGAGCTTCTCGCTGCGCCTGAAAACGTCCACTATGTCCACCTGCTCGGGGACGTCTTCCACAGACGCGTAAGGCTCTTCGCCGAGGACCTGACCCCCCAGGTTGGGGTTGACGGGAAAAATCCTATAGCCGAAGCCCTGCAACGCGCCCGCGATCGCGTGGCTCGTGCGGTACGGCCTGTCGGACATCCCAACGACGGCCACGGTTTGCGCGCGACGCAGAAGGTCCTGTATCTCTCGCGTGTCGGGGTTTGCGTGCATTCCGCCCTTTCCTCGCAGACGTCGGGCCGTGATGTTACCCGATCTCCACGCCCAGCGGCGCGAGTGCGTACTCTTTGCCCTTGGCTTCGATCAACGCCTGGCCCAGAGAAATCCTGAGACCACGGTCTGCGGAGCAAATTGCTCTAAAACGAACGAAGCCCCGGCCCGAAGGCCGGGGCAACACTCTGCGCGTGAGTTGGGCTACTGGCCTTTTTCCAGAACGAAGGTGACCTCTACGTTCACCTTATAGCCTGTGATGCTACCGTTCTCGATCAGCACGTTCTGGTCCTTGATCCAGGCCCCTTCGACGCCGCGCAACGTCGACGTGGCACGGGTTACGGCCTGCTGGATGGCGTCCTCGAAGCTAGTATCCGAGGTCGCGCTCAGTTCGGTTATCCGTGCTACAGACATATACCCTCCTTTATCTTTGCCCTTTCGCACTTACCTTTGAATTACTACTACCCGCGCCCGCGGAAAATAAACGCCTCGCAAGTACGAAGGTCAGGGCCGTTCGAAGGTTCGTCTAGAGTCTTTGAGGACCTACGCACCATCGAGGCGGGACTGCACCCGCACGTCCTGATCCCGTAGCCTGAAAATCAATGCCCGGAACCGCCGTTTACCGCGTAGGGGCGGGTTTCAAACCCGTCCTATAGTTTGGCCTGGAGCACGGGTTCGGTCGTCGGCTGGTCAGAACCTCCTGCCGGCTCGACGGTCACCGCTATGGTGTCGGCCTTCTTTATGGGGTTCGTAATGGGTGTCGCCGTCATGTTCCCGTTGGGTTGGAAGAGGCCGCTGGGGGAGGGCGGCGAGTCGCCCCTTATGACCCAGATCTGGCATGTCCGGTCGTCTGGCACCGAAGGCAGGTCGTCGGCCACCAGGATGGTCCTGTCCTCGTTTATGGAGGCTACTTCGGCGTCTGCGCCCTGGTCAGCCCACGCCCCTTCGAGTTCGATCGTCGGGCTTTGCTTGACCTGGCGTTGGGCCTGCGCATCCTGAACCTGGCCCTGCAGGTCATCCACCTGGCCCTGGGCGTTCTGAACCTCGCCTTGCAGTTCGCCTACCTGGTCCTGCAACAGCAAGTTCCACGAAAGCAGGCCGACCACGAGCAGGGCCGCCGCACCGAGGGCGAGACCTCTTGCGCCGAGATTCTCCCAGAACCTCGCGAACACGGACTCTCGCCCGGCGCGCCTCGGCGTCGCCTCGGACTCCACGATCTCCATGACCCTGCTGCGGAGCTGCGGCGAAGGTTCCTGTTCGTGCGGGGCGAAGGCGAGCAGGCCGGCGACCGCGCCGAACTCGTCTACCTCGGCCTGACGCTCCGGGTGGGCCGCGAGATAATCCTCGAAGGTGCGCCTCTCCTCCTCTGGCAGGGCGTCGAGGACGTAGGCGTCTTTGAGGTCTTCGAAGATCTCGTTGTTCATCTCGCTCATCTCGGCACCGCCGCGCCTCTCGATTCGAAGTAGTCCCTGATCTTCTTCAACCCCAATCGCATCCGGCCCTTTACCGTCCCGAGGGGCAGGCTTAGTAGCTCGGATATCTCGACGTGTGTATACCCCGAGAAGTACGCAAGCTCCAGTATCTTAAGCTGCTCGGACGGGAGGGTGCCCATCGCCTCCCTGACCTGGTCGCGCTGCGAGTTGCGCCAGGTCTCCGCGAAGGCTTCGCTCGGTTGGGAGCGCGGGGCTGTTGCCTCGATCTTATCCTGCGTCCTGCGCCGGCTCGCGTGGGAGCGGAGCTGATCTATGCCGCGGTTGTGGACGATAGAGAGGATCCAGGGCCGTACGCTGCCACGCTCAGCGCGATAGCTACCCGCGCCCCGCCAGACCTTCAGAAACGCGTCCTGGGCCAGGTCTTCGGACGCCTGGCGCTCCCCCATCATTCTGTAAGCCAGAGAGAAGGCCGCACGACTGTGACGGTCGTAGAGTGTCGCGAACGCGTCGGCGTCGCCAGTCTCCACGAGGGAGATTAAATCCTCGTCCGCAAGAATAAGATACTGTCGTCCCCGATCCGCCATACCCTCATTCTACGGTAATGTTGCCCAGACGGATCACCTCCGCGGAGCTACCGAGCAGAAGGGTCGAAAGAAGTAGGCGGCAGTGTAAGATCTAACACACATGTTGCGAGTTTTGCTTAAGACTGTTAATGTTGATTGCGTCATGTTTCCGGGAGAAACGCTCGGTCGTTGGAATGAAACATGCGTGTTCGAGGTCGAGACATGCGGCAATGGGGGTGATCCAGGGTCCACCGATGTCCGTAATGCTGGAGAGAAGGTACCGGCAAACGGCCTGAGTTCAGGCTGAGAACAAGGGAGGCAAGTGTAGATGAGTGGAGTAGAGAGCCGCGTCCTGATCGGTCTGGATCGGGAGACCTCGCGGCGAAACTTCCTGAAGACGGCAGCGTGGACAGGTGCCGCGCTCTCCGCGATGGGTATCGGTGGCTTCGGCGTAGCCGTCCGCCGCGCCGAGGCGGAGGGAGAGTACAAGACCTACGAGGGGCTGGGTGACGCGGCGATACTACAGTTCGCGTACCAGCTCGAACTGTTGGAAGGCACGTTCTACGCGGAGGGCGTCAACGCCGGCCTCTTCGCAGACGCGTTCCTCGAGCAGATAGTGGCTATTCGCGACCACGAGATGGCACATGCTGATGCCATCGCGTCGACCCTTGGCGAGCTAGGGGCCGAGGTGCCTGCGACGCCTGAGTTCACCTTCCCCAGCGGTACTTTCGGGGATGCGAAGACCTTCCTCGAGCTGGCGGCCACTTTCGAGCCCGTCGGTATCGGCGCGTATCAGGGCGCGGCACCGGCGCTCGAGAGCAAGGACATACTTGCGGCGGCTATTTCGATCCACAACGCCGAGTGCCAGCACCGCTGCGCGATCAACATACTCAACCTCATCAACCCGCCGAACGACCTCGCCTTCGAGGTAGCCCTGCCGCTGCCGAAGGTGCAGGCGGCCGTGAAACCGTTCGGCATCACCGGTTAGGGAGGAGACAAAAACATGGAGAAGCACACGATCAACGTTCCCGGCGCGCACGAGTTCGCCCGGCCAAGGACCAGGAGGGACTTCTTCAAGTCTCTCGCTGTAGCGGGCGCAGGCGCGACCGCGGCCTCGATGCTCGTCGCGGGCAAGGCATCGGCGAAGACCGACGACGTGGACATCGCGAACTTCGCCCTCTCGCTGGAGTATCTGGAGGCAGACTTCTACGCCAGGGCGCTTGACGCCGGCGTTCTCTCCGGCGACGCCCTCGGCGTCGTCGAGAACCTCGCGAGCCACGAGTCGCAGCACGTTGACGCCCTCGTAGGCTTGATTGAGAGCGTGGGCGCGACCCCGGTGTCGAAACCGACCTTGACCTTCCCTGCAGACGCGTTCTCGAGCCAGGCCTCCGTACTGGACCTGGCAGCCACCTTCGAGCCCGTCGGCGTGGGCGCCTACCTTGGCGCCGCGCCCCTGATCTCAAGCCCCGACATCCTGGCGGCGGCTGGGAGCATCGAGGGCGTCGAGGGCGAGCACGTGGTGGCGATCAACATGTTGCTCGGCGTCGTTCCTTACGCCAACGAGGCCTTCCCCGAGGCTCTGACCCTGGACGAGGTCTCGGCGGCGGTCGCACCGTTCCTGGGCGGAGAGATGCTGAGCACCGGTGGCCCGAAACTCTCCCCGGCGGAAATGTACCGTCTGGGACACGTCTAGAGCTTGAGCGAGGCATGGAGAGACAAGGCTTGAACCTGCGTCTCTTCTCGTTGAGCGGGGCGGTACTCGCCCCGCTCTTGTTTGTCCTGCTGACGGCCTGCGCAGGCCAGCCACAGTCCGCCGGAGCGAATGGCAAAGGGCCGGATGACGGCGGCGGGGCATCGACCGTGCGTGAAGACATGGTTCATAAAGAGAACCAGGCGGCCAGGGAGAAGGCCGACCAGGGGAAGACCGTAGATGCCGTTCTCCCCAAAGACATCCTCTCGAAGAAAGACCTCAAGAAGGATCCACCGAAGTACGAGGACTGGCACAAGGAGGGTTCGGACGATTATGGGTCCGAGGCCTCAGGGTCTTCGGCGGGAGCGATACCGGCCGTCAGGCCCTTCAACTTCGGAAGGGACCCTGGGGGACCTGACGACAAGACCCTCTACCTGACCGTCCCGAACCTGGGCCTCGCTGACGTGGCCGTCTACAACTCGGTCAAGGACGAGAAGCTCAAGAAATCCACCGTCCACATCCCGGCCACGGGCTTCCCCTGGCAGAAGGGCGCGAACACCTACATCGCCGGTCATCGACTGGGGTACGAAGGAACGAACTCTTACCTCGTTTTCTACTATCTGGACCAGTTGGGCGAGGGCGATGAGATCCTGCTGGAGGACACGGAGGGGACGAAGTACGAGTACCGGGTGACCGACCAGATGCTCGTCGACCCGGACAACGTCGGGGTTATGGAACCTACAGAAGGCAAATCGCTCGTCTCGCTGCAGACCTGCACCCTGCCCGACTACAAGCAACGCATCATAGTCCAGGGAGAGCTGGTCGGAACGAGATCATGACCCCACCGTGCTAAGATCTCCCCGGGACGAATTGTGTACCCGGTGATCAACCGTTCGACCCAATAGAGGACGGATTTGCGGCTGAGTGTTCTCTCGAGCGGAAGCTCGGGCAATGCGACCTACATGGAGTCGGGCTCGGGCGGCCTTCTGGTCGACGCCGGCCTCTCGCGACGGCGCATAGAGGTACTCCTCGACCGTATCGGCAGAGACATCGACGATGTGGGAGCCATCATCCTGACCCACGGACACGCCGACCACACGTGCGGCGTACGCTCCCTGGTCCGCGACCACGGCATAGCCGTCTACGCCGCGCCAGGCGTCGGTGAGTCCCTCGGCGCGAACACGGTGGCCACTGAAGAGGTGTGCACGGTCGGCGGCCTTACGGCGACCTTCTTCGAGGTCCCGCACGACTCCTCGACCTACGGCGTACGTGTCGCCGACGCGGAGAACGCGGTGGCGATGGCGACGGACCTGGGTGAGGCCGGTATCGAGGTTCTGAGGTGCATGCGCGGGGCCGAGGCGGTGGTCCTCGAAGCGAACCACGAAGGGGACTGGCTGAGGCGGGGCCCTTACTCGGCGAACTTGAAACGTCGGATCTCCTCCCGGTACGGCCACCTCTCCAACCGGCAGGCGGCCGATGCGGCCGTCGCGCTCGCCCCTCATGGGCTCAAAGACCTCGTCCTCGCCCATCTTTCGAAGACCAACAACTCCCCGACCCGCGCCTGCGGAACCGTTCACGGGGCGCTCAGGGAGGCCGGTCACGGCGGCGTCAGGGTAAGGGCTGCGATCGCCGGCCATCCCACGCCCTGGATCGAAGTAGGATCTCCGCTTCAAGCCACCGAACACGTCTACCACTACGACGAGAAGGACCCCGCAGGACAACTCTTCGGCATCGAGTGATAAGCCGCTGCACCCTGGTCTGCGTCGGAAAGCCGAAGGGTTGGACCGCCAAGGGCTCCGAAGACTACACAAACCGACTTCGCCGCTATTTCCACATCGACGTGATCGAAGTCCCCGAAGAAGACATAAACTGCCGCCCCCGCCAGGAAGTGCTCTCCAAGGAAGGCAAACGCATCCTGAAGTGCCTCCCCACACAAGCGTACGTCGTCTCCCTGGAAAGGGAGCGAGGCAAGCAATACCCATCAGAAAGAATCGCCCGCAAGCTCGAAGACCTGGGCGTCTCTGGCCGCAGCCACGTGGCCTTCATAATCGGTGGCCCCCTTGGCCTCTCCCCCGACGTATTGCAAAGATCCCAGGAACTCTGGTCCCTCGGGGAGATCACCCTCCCACACGCCCTCGCCAGGGTTGTCCTCCTCGAACAACTCTACCGCGCAGCAAAAATACACCGCAACGAGAAATACCACTGGTAGCTCCGCTTCGCTCCGCTGCACGCTTCGGCCAAGCGACCAAAGGGAGCGTGCTACCATACACATATATGCGTCTGCAGATAGACAGGTTTGAGGACAACGGTTGGGCCGTACTCTTGCCCTACCCTGACGGGCGCCGCGGCTTCGACGTGCCGCGTGAGTTGTTGCCAGAGGAGGTCTCGGCGGGGGACGTCTTCGAGGTTCGCTTCGAGTACGACAGGGATGAGACCCTGCGCGTAGCCGAGGAGAACAAGCGGCTTTTGGACGATCTTCTCGGGGGTGAGGGATGAGCTTCGAGGAGCGTCTGGCTGACGCCGTGCGGGAGGCTGTAGAGAGGACCTATGGGGTCGAGCTCGACGGTATCCACGTCGAGCGGCCGAACGACCCGAGCCACGGAGATTTTGCCACGAACGTCGCCCTCGCCAATGCCAGGGTGCTGCGGAGGAACCCAAGGGAGGTCGCCGAGAACCTCGTCGGGGCGCTCGACGCGCCTTACGTGTGTGAGGCTGGGGTTGCTGGACCTGGGTTCGTCAACTTCAGGCTCTCCACGCAAGCGTTGTGGGATGAGGTCAATTCTCTGCTGGAACAGGGTGATCTCTACGGTTGGCGGGAGCCTTCTGGGGATCCTGTCCTGCTCGAGTTCGTCAGCGTCAACCCGACGGGCCCCATGCATGTCGGGCATGGGCGCCAGGCTGCCTACGGGGACTCGCTGGCCAGGATCATGGAGACCGCGGGCAGGAACGTCTCACGCGAGTACTACTTCAACGACGGGGGGAACCAGATCCGCCTCTTCGGCGAGTCGGTCGCCGCCCGATACGCCGTACTCTACGGGGAGACGTGGCCCCTCTCCAACTCGGAACCGGCATACCAGGGAGATTACACAAAGGAGATAGCGGAGGATGTCGTAAGAGAGCACGGCCGCGACCTTCTGGAGATGGACCGTGAAAAGGCTCTGCGCGAGATAACCGCCTTCGCGACCCGCTGGTGTATGGACGAGATCAAGCGCACCCTGGCCCGTGTACGGGTCCGCTTCGACACCTTCTTCAACGAGAAGGACCTCTACGAGTCTGGCGCGGTAAAGGAGATCGTCCAGGAGCTCGCGGAGGGCGACAACGTGTACGAGGGCGAGGGCGCCATGTGGCTCGCGACCTCGAAGTTCGGGGACGACAAGGACAGGGTACTTGTCAAGAGCGACGAGTCGTTTACGTACATGGCCCCCGACCTCGCCTACCACCGCGGCAAGTGGGAGCGCGGTTTCCGGACTGCCGTCGACGTGCTCGGCGCGGATCACGCCGGCTACCCGCCCCGCATAAGGGCAGGCCTCGTCGCGCTCGGGTTGCCCCGCGAGTTCCTCGACGTCGAACTGGTCAGGCTCGTGAAGCTCGTGCGTGAGGGCGAACGGGTCAAGTTCAGCAAGCGGGCAGGCAATAGCGTGGATCTCGACGAGTTGCTCGATGAGGTGGGGGAGGACGTAGCCCGTTACTTCTACGTGCGCTCCTCCCACAACACCGAGATGAACTTCGACCTTGACCTCGCGATCAGCCAGTCCGAAGAGAACCCCGTCTTCTACGTCCAGTACGCCCACGCCCGCATATCGAGCATCTTCGAGCGGGCCGAAACTAGCCCAGAGAACCTGGGCGAGATTCCTGCCGGGGATCTCGCGCCAGAAGAGCGTCTGCTCGTGCTCGAGCTACTGGATTTCCCCCGCGTAATCGAAAACTCCGCCTCCAGGCGCGAGGTACATCCCCTGCCAACGTACCTCGAAACCCTAGCCACCCGCTTCCACCAGTTCTACACGTTGCACCGTGTGCTCGTTGACGACGAGGAGACGAGGCAACGCCGTCTCGCCCTGTGCGCCGCCACGAAGACCGTGCTGCGCAATGGCCTCGCCCTTCTCGGGGTGAACGCGCCAGAGAAGATGTAAGCCCCCGAATTGCTCGGTACCGCTAGTTACCCCAGGTACCGTCCCCAGGACAATCCTGTAACCTGAAGCCCCGGAAGGGCGCTCTGTTATACTTTTGCGGGCATTTCCAGTCCATGGAATCGGGGAGCGAATGAGCGCGCGGGGCCAGATGGTTATTTGTCAGATCAGCGATATCCACTGCGGCAGTCCTTACTTCATCCCGGACCTGCTGGAGCGTTCGATCCTCGAGATAAACGAACTGGATCCCAACGCCGTCGTGGTCTCTGGCGACCTGACGGATGCCGGTTACCGCCAGGAGTTCGAGATGGCGGCCGAGTATATCCGCCGCATAAGGTGCGAGCGCATCGTGGTGATCCCGGGCAACCACGATTCGCGCAACGTCGGTTACATCCACTTCGAGCGGCTCTTCGGTGAACGGTACTCGACCCTCGACTTCGAAGACGCCGTCATGGTCGCCGTCGACTCCTCGGAGCCAGACCTCGACGACGGGCGGGTGGGGCGCGAGCATTACGAGTTCATCCACGAGACCTTCGCAGGCGCCGGAGACAGGCTCAAGATCTTCGTTATCCACCACCACCTGATCCCCATTCCAGGCACGGGGCGTGAGCGGAACATCATCTACGATGCCGGGGATGTGCTGGAACTGCTCGCCGACACAGAGGTCGACCTGGTCCTCTCCGGCCACAAGCACGTGCCTTACTCGTGGAGGCTCGAAGACATGTTCATCGTCAACGCAGGGACCGCCTCGACCACGCGCCTCAGGGGAAACACGCGCCCTTGCTACAACATCATAGAGATCGAAGACGGCAGGGTGATGGTCTTCCGCAAGTACCCGTTCAAGGACAGGGAGTTGATCGTGGACTTCGACGCGGCGACCCACCGGTACAAGCACTATGAGGAGGGCGACGGGCGACCGGGGGACAGCAGCGAGCATTCGACGATGAGCTAGCACAGGTGCTGGCCCTGTTCCTGATCGACGGCGAGCACTACCCTCCGGTCGTCCTCGATGCCATGCAAAGCGTGCAAAAGTCGCTAGGGGCCAATGCGGTGGCCGCGGCCTTCCTCGGGGGGACCGAGAAGCTCAAGGCGGGCACGGATTACGGCGTTCCGCTGGTCAAAGGCTCTGACCCCGTCTCCGCGGTAGAGCGGGCGTTATCCCAGTACGAGGTGGACGTCGTCGTCGACCTCTCCGATGAGCCCGTGGTCGGCTACAGGGAGCGGATGAGGATCGCTTCGCTCGCCCTTTACGCCGGGGCGCGCTACCTCGGCAGCGACTTCGAGCTCAAGCCCCCTGACCTTCGGCCTGCCTCGACCAAGCCATCCCTGGCCGTGATCGGGACCGGCAAGCGGGTAGGAAAGACGGCTGTCTCTGGCTACCTGGCGCGCCTTCTCGCCAGCGAGGGCTTCGATCCGGGCGTGGTCTCGATGGGCCGCGGTGGGCCACCCCACCCCGAGATCATCGAGGGCCACAAACTGGAGGTCGGGAGCGAGTACCTTCTCGAGGCCCTCGGCCGCGGGGCGCATGCGGCGAGCGACTACTATGAGACGGCGGCCCTGAGCAGGGTCACCACCGTCGGATGCCGCAGGTGCGGCGGCGGCCTCGCCGGGCAGCCCTTCGTCTCCAACGTGGTGGAGGGAGCGGAGATCGCCAACCGCCTCGACACGCTGGTCACGGTCTTCGACGGGTCCGGAGCGGCGATGCCTCCCGTCCGCGTCGAGGGGCGGGTGCTCGTCGCGGGCGCCCATCAGGACCCCGAGTACATCGTTGGTTTCCTCGGTACCTACCGGCTGCTCCTCTCGGACCTCGTCCTCCTCACCATGAGCGAGGAGCCCATGGCAGCACCCGAGAAGGTAGATGGCCTCGTGAAGGCTATCGGCCACGTACGGCCTGACCTGACCGTGATCCCAACGGTCTTCAGGCCGCGGCCGGTCGGAAACATCGAGGGGATGCGGGTCGGATACGTCTCGACCGCGCCGCCAGCCGTTCTAGACACGCTCGCCAGGCATCTGGAGGAGCAGTACGGCTGCGAGGTAGTCGCCTCCTCTGGGAACCTGTCCGACAGGCGGCGCCTGGCCGATGACCTCGACGCGATGTCAGGGGTCGAGGCCTACCTCACGGAGATAAAAGCCGCCGCGGTTGACGTCGTTACGCGCCGGGGCTCAGAGGAAGGGAAGCCCGTACTGTACTGTGACAACGACCCCGTTGGAGATGGCCTCGACACGGAGCTTCTGGGTCTCGCGCGGGAGGCGGTGGCGCAGAAAGGGCCGTGAGCCGGTGGTCGGCGCCCCGTAGCTAGTGTATACTTAGCGGGCAAGATACGCTGGTCTCAACCAGGAGACCATTCCGCACCGATTCGACACAGACCCGGCCACGAGAGCGTTCCGTGGCATGCGGTCCATCTTGGTGGGTATGGAGGTTCGGTGAGAACCCATTAACGCTACCGATTCCCGCTTGGGGTCCATAGCCTCGGCCGCCGCTGTGACCGAGCGCGTCGCGCCAAAGGTTGCGCACCTCGAAGGGGTGAAGTACTCCGGGGGCGGCGCGCGGACGCACACCGTCGTTATGTCGACCGAGCCCCGTGTGGTAAGATTCGTGGACACCATCCACGCCCTAGAGCCCGAAGCCGGGCGGCGGGGTTTCCAGCTTTGACAGACCTGCAAGGAAATCAGATGAAAGACGTTTTACGCATCGTAAACGGGAAAGGTGGAGTACAAACATGACCGAACTCTCGACCCTGGAGCGCAAGCGGCTCAGCGACCTGCACCAGATCGCCTCGCAGCTAGGAATAAAGCAGTACCGCAAGTACCGCAAGCCCGAGCTCGCTGAGATGATCTACAAGGTCGCCACCGAGCAGGCAGCGACCCAGCAGGAGAACACGACGAACGGCGAGGCCGACGGCGGAGCCAACGGCGCGGCGACGGCCGAAGCGCAACCGGCTAACGGTGCGGCCTCCGCAGCTGCGGCGCCCGAGACGAACGAAACGACAGCCACGGCGGATGGCGCGGTCGAGGCGCCGCCAGAGGCGCCAGCCCCCGAGCACCGCAGGCAGCAGCAGAGACAGGATGAGCGCAGGCGCCCGGACCGCAGGCAGGACCGCGGGAATCGCGGCGGCGACGAGCAGGTGCAGACCGGCATCCTCGACGTGTTGCCCGACGGTTTCGGGTTCCTCAGGACCGGAGGCTACAGCCAGAGCAAGGGCGACGTCTACGTCTCGACCAGCCAGATCAAGCGCTTCAACCTGCGCAGGGGAGATGAGATCACGGGCCAGATCCGCCCAGCCCGCGAGGGTGAGAAGTATCCGGCGATGGTCCGCATCGAGACGGTGAACGGCCAGGAGCCCCAGAAGGGCCGCTGGCGCCCGAACTTCGATGACCTGACGCCGCTTTACCCGATGGAGCGGCTGCGCCTGGAGTGGAAGCCGAACGATATCGCCCCTCGCGTCATCGACCTCGTCGCCCCGATAGGCAAGGGCCAGCGCGGGATGGTCGTCTCGCCTCCCAAGGCCGGTAAGACGACGATTCTCAAGCAAATAGCCCAGTCCATCGCGGCCAACTATCCGGAGACCAAGCTGTTCGTGGTGCTCGCAGACGAGCGCCCTGAGGAGGTCACGGACTGGGAGCGCAGCGTGGAGGAGGCCGAGGTAGTCGCCTCGACCTTCGACCAGCCCGCGGACAACCACATCGCCGTAGCCGAGCTCGTCCTGGAGCGCGTCAAGCGCCTGGTCGAGGAAGGCGAGGACGTGGTCGTGCTGCTCGACGGTATAACCAGGCTCTCGCGGGCGTACAACCTCGCAGCCCCGGCCTCAGGAAGGATCCTCTCCGGTGGCGTCGATTCGGCGGCGCTCTACCCGCCGAAGAAGTTCTTCGGGGCCGCGCGCAATATCGAGAACGGTGGGTCCCTGACCATACTCGCGACCGCGCTCGTCGAGACCGGTAGCAGGATGGACGAGG
The DNA here is from genome assembly GCA_038199875.1 of Rubrobacterales bacterium. Lineage (GTDB taxonomy): Bacteria > Actinomycetota > Rubrobacteria > Rubrobacterales > Rubrobacteraceae > Rubrobacter_D. The sequence continues at coordinate 50,082 of JBBPYN010000076.1, read as the reverse complement.
TCATCTTCGAGGAGTTCAAGGGCACGGGCAACATGGAGCTCAGGCTCGACCGGAAGCTGGCGAACCGCAGGATCTACCCGGCCATCAACATCGAGGACTCCTCCACACGCAAGGAGGAGCTGCTCATGGAGCCTTCCGAGGCCCAGCGGGTCTGGCAGGTCCGCAGCATCCTCAACGCCCTTGACAGCGCGCAGAAGATAGAGCTCCTGATCCAGAAGCTCAAGGAGACCCGCACGAACCCCGAGTTCCTGCGCGAGCTCCAGCGCGTCCGCGGCTAAGGCCGCTTCGCGGCCCAGGGAGTAGGTAGAAAGTAAACCCTACTCCCCCGTTCTCTGGGGTAGCTGCGATACAATAATGGAGTATCGTAAATAGCAGACAGAAAGCAGACGGAGGTAAAGAATGAAGACTGGTATACATCCAGAGTACACGACGACGCTGGTGCGCTGCATGTGCGGCAATGAGTTCGAGACGCGCTCTACTGCGGGGGACACTATCACGGTCGACCTCTGCTCCGAGTGCCACCCGTTCTACACGGGCAAGCAACGCATAGTCGACACCGGCGGCAGGGTACAGCGGTTCCAGAACCGCCGCCAGCAGGCCCGCGAGAACAGGCAGTAAGGCCTAAAAAACTATGAGGGTCGGCGGACAGGCCATAATGGAGGGCGTCTTGATGCGCTCCCCCAACTTCTGGGGGATGGCCGTCCGCACGCCCTCAGGAGACATGGATTTGCGGGCTGAGCGGTTCCGTTCGGTCACCCGCCGCAGCAAGCTGTTCCGCCTACCCATTATCCGTGGCGCCCTTTCTCTGGGAGAGACGCTGTGGCTCGGCATGAAGGCGCTGACGCTCTCGACGAACATTGCGCTCGGCGAGGAGCAGGAGCTTTCCAAGAAGGAGATCGCGGGCACCCTCGTCTTCGCGCTGGTGCTCGGTTTCGGGCTCTTCCTCGTCGCTCCCGTCCTAGGGACCAAGGGGCTCGGGTCTCTGATCGGCGGCAGCATCGAGAACCCTGTTCTCTTCAACCTCGTCGAGGGTGTGATAAGGATCGCGATCTTCGTTGCCTACCTGGTCGGCATCACCCTCCTCAGCAAGGACATCAAACGCTTCTTCGGCTACCACGGCGCCGAACACAAGGCGATAAAGGTCTACGAGCGGGGCGAGGAGTTGGTTCCCGAGAACGCGCGCAAGCTTGACACGAGCCACGTCCGCTGCGGGACGAGCTTCGTACTTTACGTGCTCGTCCTCTCTATCCTGGTGTTCTCGCTGCTTGGGGTCCAGGGGTGGCTCTACATGCTGGCAAGCCGGGTGATCGTCATCCCCGTCGTGGCAGGTCTCGCGTTCGAGTTCATCATGTGGAGCGCGCGGCACCAGGACAGCGCGCTGGTGCGGGCGCTCGTGTGGCCAGGACTGCAGATGCAGAAGTTGACCACGCGCGAGCCCTCCGACGACATGGTCGAGGTCGCGATGGCCTCCCTGAAGAAGGTCCTCTCTATGGAGAAGGAATCGGAGATCGAGCCGAACGAGGCTACGAACAAACTGGTGATTTGAATTGGATAGTCAGGTAGTGAAGCTGGCCGAGGAGACGCTCGGCCGCTACGACACGTTGACAAAAGTACTCTCGGACCCCAACATCTACAGCGACCAGCGGCACTATGCCGAGGTCGCCAGGGAGCACGCACGCATGCGGCGCGGGGCCGAGATGTCCCGTGAGCTGCTCGATGTGGTCGGGGCAGAGCGGGACGCGCGGGAGCTCATCCCCCAGGCCGAGAACGCCGAGGAGCGCGAGTTCTTCCAGGCGGAGGCGAGGGAAGCGGAAGAGCGGATCGAAGAGCTATCGGAGACCATAAGGACCGAGCTCATCGACCGTGACCCGAACGACGATAAGGACGTCATAATCGAGATCCGTGGCGGCGCAGGCGGCGACGAGGCGGCGCTCTTCGCCGGCGAGTTGCACGACATGTACACGCGCTACGCGGACCGCCTCGGCTTCAAGCACCGCACCCTCTCGTCGAGCCCGGCCGAGGTCGGCGGGTACAAGGAGGTCGCGGTAGAGATCAGCGGCGATAGGGCCTACTCGGTCTTCAAGCACGAGGGCGGGACGCATAGAGTCCAGCGGGTGCCGAAGACAGAGAGCCAGGGCCGCATACACACGTCGACTGCGACGGTGGCCGTCCTTCCCGAGGCCGAGGACGTTGAGGTCCAGATCAACACCGGAGACCTCGAGGTCGACGTGTACCGTTCCAGCGGTCCCGGTGGACAGAGCGTGAACACCACGGACTCAGCGGTCAGGATCACGCACAAGCCGACCGGCCTCGTCGTGACCTGCCAGAACGAGAAGAGCCAGCTCCAGAACAAAGAGCAGGCCATGAGGATCCTGAAGTCAAGGCTCCTCGAACGCGAGATGCGCGAGCGGGCCGAGCAAGAGGGTGCCCTCCGTCAGGCCCAGGTCGGCACGGGCGACCGCTCCGCGAAGGTCCGTACCTACAACTTCCCGCAAGGCCGCATTACCGACCACCGCGTCGGCGTCACCTCCCACAACCTGGAGGCCACCCTCGGAGGCGACCTGGAGGAGTTCACGCAGGCACTCGCCGCCAAGGAGAGGGCGGACAAGCTCGCCGCCGAAGCGGCAGGAACCCAGGGCTAGAACGGTGGCCTCAGGCGCAGGCGAAGCCAGCGCCCGAGAAGCTGCGCGTCACGCCGCCGCGAAACTGGAGAGCGCAGGCGTCCCCGAGTCCGCCGCCTCCGCCGAGACCCTTCTCTCAGAGCTACTCGGCATAGGACGTGCCGAGCTCGCAATTTACGACAAGCCCCTGACGGACGAGCAGGCGGAGCTATTCGAGGCCTGGATCTCCCGCCGCACAAAACGCGAGCCCGTGCAGCGCATCCTCGGCTACGCGTACTTCAGGAACCTCGTCCTCGACCTCAACGAAGACACCCTCATCCCGCGCCCCGACACCGAGAGCGTCGTGGATCTGGCACTTGAGCAAATAGATCTACGTGGCTACCCTTGCGTGGTGCTCGACGTCGGAACGGGCTCGGGGGCCATCGCGGTCTCCGTAGCCCAGGAACGCCCGCGCTGCGAGGTCCACGCTACTGACGTCTCGGAGACCGCTATCGAAGCGGCAAGGAGCAACGCCGGTCGTAACAAGACTAACGTGGACTTCCATGTCGCTGACGTGGCCTCGGGTCTGGATTTTCTGGAGAAGAAGGTCGACCTACTCGTCTCGAACCCGCCTTATGTGGATGAGATCAGCGCTGCCAGCAGGCTCGCTCCCGAGGTGAGGGCCTGGGACCCGCCGGTCGCCCTCTACAGCGGTTCGGACGAGCTAGGGTTCTTCAAACGCCTCTTCGCTGAGACGCCGCCACTGCTAAAGGACGGCGCCGACGTCGTACTCGAGATCGGCGACGGCCAGGCCGAGAAGGTGCTGAGCCTCGGCGAGAGATCTGGCTTCTTACCGCTCGGAGTGCGCGACGACCTGGCTCGAACGACACGGGCCGTCCTGTTGAGGTGGGGATGAGGACCGTCTCTGCCCACGAAGCCGCCTCGTCTCTCAGAGCCGGCGAGGTCGCCATAGTTCCCACAGAGACCGTCGTCGGGCTTGTCGCCGCGGAGTCCGGCCTGGCTCGGATACGTGAGATCAAGGACAGGGACGGGGATAAACCCATAGCTCTGCTCTGTAGCTCGGCGGAAGAGGCCTTCGGATTGACGGAGAACGTTCCCCCTCTGGCAATGAAACTCGCCGATCTTTACTGGCCAGGACCGCTCACGCTGGTCCTGGATCTCCCAGACGGGGAAACGATTGGGGTGAGGGTGCCGGCAGGCAACGCTGTGCGGGAGTTGCTCGCGGCGTACGGTGGTCCACTCTACGCCACGAGCGCGAACCTCTCCGGAGAGCCCGCTAGAGCTGCGCCCGACGATGTGGACCCACGGGTGCTCGAAGCCGTAGACCTCGTCGTCGAAGGAGAGCCAGGTAGCGGCGAAGCCTCTGCGGTGGTCGATCTTTCGAAGGGCAACGTGCGGCTCTTGCGCGCCGATGGTGAACTATCCACACAGAAGCTGGCGAATCTCACCCCCGGATGAGGTTGGCAGCCCAGCCTCCGTGGAAACGCGATGCGGGACCTTACCACCAGGCAAACTCTCCCAACACTTCAATTGCACGCCCTCGCCGATCACCCGAAACCCGTCACGTAAATTTGAGGGCTTCAGACAGAAGGTCTATACTCCGTGCAGTTGCAAGGCTGGTAGGGAGGACGCGGGGAGATCGAAGCCCCACAGGATCGCTCAACCACCACATTTCCCGGCGCGACGCCGGACACTTCTCTAACCCGGAGCGGAGGTAGAACGTGATCGGACCGTACACCGAGGTCGTGGATGCCGAGGTCCAGGATGCGCTCGACGGCGAACTGGAACGTCAGCGCGCGACCATAGAACTCATCGCGAGCGAGAACTTCACTTCGCCTGCGGTGCTCGCCGCGCAGGGATCGGTCCTCACCAACAAGTACGCGGAGGGCTATCCCGGCAAGCGCTACTATGGCGGGTGCGAGCAGGTAGACAAGGCCGAGAACATCGCCATCGACCGGGCGAAACAACTCTTCGGGGCCGAGCACGTGAACGTGCAGCCCCACTCGGGGAGCCAGGCTAATGAGGCTGCCTACGCGGCGCTCATCGACCCGGGCGAGAAGGTCCTTTCCATGGACCTCGCCCACGGTGGCCACCTCACGCACGGGATGAAGCTCAACTTCTCGGGCCGTACCTATGACTTCGTCCACTACGGCGTCGGCGGGGACGGCTACATCGACTACGATGAGGTCCGCGACACCGCGCTACGCGAGAGGCCGCGTATGATCCTGGCCGGTGCGAGCGCCTACCCGCGCATCATCGACTTCGAGAGGTTCCGTGAGATCTCCGACGAGGTCGGGGCGTTCTTCCTGACGGACATGGCCCACATCGCCGGCCTCGTCGCCGCAGACGTCCACCCCTCGCCGATCCCTTACTGTGAGATCGTTACCACGACGACCCACAAGACGCTGCGCGGCGCCCGTGGAGGTATGATCCTCTGCCGCGACGAGTTCGCCAAGAAGGTCAACAGCCGCGTCTTCCCTGGTATGCAGGGCGGCCCGCTGATGCACGCCATAGCAGGCAAGGCCGTCGCCTTCGGCGAGGCGCTGCAGCCCGAGTTCAAGGACTACGCCCGCAAGATCGTCGAGAACTGCAGAGCACTGGCCGAAGGACTCTTGGAAGGGGGCCTCGAGCTCGTCTCAGGCGGGACGGACAACCACCTGATCCTGGTCGACCTGAAAGGTTCTGATGTCACGGGCAAGCAGCTGGAAGATTCCCTCGAGGCCGTAGGCGTCACCTGCAACAAGAACATGGTTCCGAACGACCCCGAGCCGCCGACGGTGACGAGCGGCGTCAGGCTCGGCACCGCCGCTATGACGACCCGCGGCATGGGCGAGGACGAGATGCGTGAGATCTCCGACATCATCGTCGCGACCACGCGTGGCGAGACGGACGGCCTGCAGGACAGGGTCGCCGCCCTGACGGAAGCATACCCGCTCTATGAGTGAGACCATCCCCGACGTGAATAACCTTCACGTCGTAGACGGGCCCCTGAGCCGCCACAAGCTCGCCGTCTTGCGCGACGAGCGCACCAGAACCGCAGATTTCAGGCAGGCCATGAAGGAACTCGCCCTGATCATGGTCGCCGAAGCCACGAGGAACATGCCGACGAGCCAGGCCCGCATCAGGACCCCCCTTACCGAGACTGAGGTGGAGGAGATCTCCTATCCCGTCTGCCTGGTCCCCGTGCTGCGCGCCGGACTGGGGATGCTCGACGGGGCGCTCGCCCTGCTGCCGACGGCGACGGTGGGCTTTATGGGCCTGCAGCGCGATGAGGAGACGGCCCAACCGGTCGAGTATTACGTCAACCTCCCGCGTAACCTCGACGAGTACCTCGTCCTCGTCCTCGACCCGATGCTCGCGACGGGGGGGAGCCTCTCCGCCACCATAGACAAGCTCAAGGAGGAGGGCGCGACCTGGATCTCCTGCCTCCACGCCGTCGCCGCCGTGCCAGGCGTGGAACGCCTCACCACAGAGCACCCCGACGTGACGTTCTACGCCGCAGCCGTCGACCCCGAACTGGACGACCGCGCCTTTATCGTCCCCGGCCTCGGCGACGCGGGAGACAGGCTCTATGGAACCCTTTGAGGACCCCGCTGTAGATACCTCGAACTCGCACGAGACCCTGAAGAGAATCCGTCCTTCGTGGGACGAGTACTTCATGCGCATATCGCACGAGGTCGCGACGCGCTCGACCTGCCCGCGGCTCGCCGTCGGAGCCGTGATCGTACGCGACAAACGCATACTGACTACAGGCTACAACGGTAGCCCGTCGGGGATGCCCCATTGCGACGAGGTGGGGTGTCTGATCCGGATAGTGGACGGCCGCGAGAGCTGCCAACGCACGCTGCACGCGGAACAGAACGCGATCATCCAGGCCGCCTACCACGGCGTTCCAATTACGGGCGCATCCATCTACTGCACACACCAGCCGTGCCTGATGTGCGTGAAGATGATCATGAACTCAGGCATCGAAGAGGTCCACTACTCGGGCGGATACCCAGACCCCCTCGCGATGGAACTCGCCACCGAAGGCGGCCTCGCGATGGTCCGGTTCACCCCCGACCCATAAGGGTGGTTCGCGAACCGCCCAAACCACGTATCGCCTTTACTCTGGACCGTACAACGTTCTGACCCAGATCCCCTCCAGCGTGTCGAAAATCGCCGCCTGCTCCGCGCGCGATGGATGGCTCCCGGTGCGCCCGAAGGCGTCTAGCAGGTACCGCTCCGTCATCAGCACCAACGCCCGCGCCGTCTGTCCTGGGTCAGTGTCGCCTGGCGTGACGCCGGCATCTACGTCACGTGCGATACGCTCCGCCACCGCCGCGATAAGGCGTTCGATCAGGCCGCCCCTGTAGACCTCTTCGACCCTGGCGTCGTAACCGGCAGCGTCGGAGATCGCGCGCAACACGGGCCCGTACTCGACAAAGGTCTGAGAACCCGCGCGCAACGCCTCGACGAGAACGGTCCTGGCCCGGTCCCCGTCACCTTCAGCCGTACCGGATAACCAACGCCAGTCCAGCGCGAAGAGCAGGCCGCCGACGCCCTCGATCAAACGCGTAACCAGGTCGTATCGGTCCTTGAAGTACGCGTAGAAGGCAGGCCGCGATAACCCGGTGCGCACCATAACTCCCTCCACGGTCATCTCCCTGAACGGATGCTCCTCCAAAAACGCACGCCCCGCAGCCAGTATCGTCCGCTCCGCCTCCTCCGGCCTGCGCCGCCTGCGCGGCCCCCGATCCTCGCTCAACTCGTCGCCATCTTTCACCCGACTCTCTCCTAAGATGACAGACAATGTACCGCGTTATTGACACCGTGTCTATTGACGCAGTGTCAATAACAAGATATCATCGGACTACGGGCCATGAGAGGAGAGACTCGTGGAAGGCAGTAGCGTAGAGCGAGAAGTACGGGAGGCACGGGCAGGTGGGGGTGTGATCCGCTACCGCGACGTCGGGACGGGACCCGTGCTCTTCTTCGTGCACGGTATCCTGGTTAACGGCACCCTCTGGCGGGACGTGCCGGCGCGTCCGTGGGGCCACAGCGGCCATCGGGAGGGGCGGTTTTCCGGAGATTGACACTGATTGCAACAAATTGGCCCGTAGGGTATGATGCGTGTGATGCCCGACACCAGATCTCAACGGAACGACACGAGCGGCAACTATGCGCGTTTCGTAGGTCTTGGAATCACCCTCATGTTGATCTTCGGCCTCCCCACGGTGGTAGGTCTCGTGCTGGACAGGCTTGTTGGGACCCTTCCGTTGTTTCTTCTGGTCGGGTTGGCTGCGGGGTTCGTCGGGGGGATGTACTACGTGTACCGGGCGCTGCAGAAGCTGGGTGGCTGATGGGAGACCACTGGCGTCTCGCTTTCCGGTGCGCCGGTTTGATCGTCGCCTTGATGACCCCAGTCGCCGCATTGCTACTTTTCCTGTACGATCTTGCGCACGCTGAGGCTTTCGCTTACGGGGTCGGGATAGGACTTATCAGTCTGCTCTCGACGGCGCTCACGGTCTCTCTGCTTTGGGGGCCGAGCATGACCATTGGTATGATGGTAGGAGCCTTCTCGTTCGTGGCACGGTGCGGGCTCGCGGCGGGGGCGCTTGGTGTTCCAGCGTACCTCGGGCTATGGCCCGTGCTGCCGATGCTTGGGGGATTCGCTGGGGTCTACCTGGCGGAGAACATCGTGCTTATGCCGGGGGCGATAGAGATCAGCCACGCGAGTATAAAGCGTGAGGCCGAACGCGCGAGGCGTGAGGCAACAGTAGATGGGAGGGCGGAAGTTTGACGGTTACTCTGGCTCAGATCAGCCAGGAGGCGCTACGAACGAAGATCCTGCACACCTTCGAGGCCGCGCAGCACGCCTGGCACATACCGCTGCACATAGGGCCCGTAGACATCTCTATCAACAAGACCATCTGGTTTTTGTGGATCGGGGCCGCCGTGACGTTCTTGACGCTGTTCATCGGCAGCCGCCTGCTCAAGGACAGGCCAGGCGCTTACCAGGTCATCGTCGAGGAGGTCTACGGTTTCGGGCGCAACCTCGGCGGGCAGGTCGGGGAGGATGGGAAGAAGTGGTTCCCTTACACGCTCTCCCTCTTCGTCTTCATTCTTACGCTGAACCTGATCGGGCTGATACCCAACACCTACCCCGTTACCGCCAACATCTCGTTTACGCTGGTCCTGGCGCTGCTCACGTTCATCCTCACCCAGTACGAAGGCTTCAGGCGCAACGGCGCGGGGAGTTATCTCAAGAGCTTCGCCCCACCCGGACTGCCGCTCAAGATAGTGATGGTCCCTTTTATGTGGGGCATCGAGGTGCTTGGCGAGTTCACCAAGCCGCTTACGCTAGGGATGCGGCTCTACGCCAACATCCTGGCGGGGCACCTGATCATCTACGTATTCCTCGGCCTGATCCTCTACTTCGGTACGCTCGTCGCGATAATCTCCGTGCCACTGTCCGTGGTGTTCTACGGGTTCGAGATCTTTGTGGCCATATTGCAGGCTTATATATTCGCTATACTCACGCAGGTCTATATCGAGTTGGCAATGTTCCGCGACCACTAAGAGTTACAAGCAAGGCGAGAGAGCAAGCCGAGAGGCGAAAGGAGTAAGAATGGACGTATTGGCGCTGATAATGCCCGCGCTGGCGTTGCTGCAGGCCACAGGGGACGTATCCATGATCGGGGTCGGCATCGCGGCTGGCACGGCTGTCATCGGACCGGGAGCCGGGATGGGTTACCTCATAGGACAGACCATAGCTTCCATACACCGCCAGCCCGAGGCATTCGACCAGACCAGGACCCTGATGTTCCTCGGCATCGGGCTTGTGGAGGCGTTCGCCCTCTACGGCATCGTGTTCGCCCTCCTTATAGCGTTCGTGCTCTAAGCAGTTAGGGGGACAGGAAAGGTGCTTATAGCAGTGATTTTGGCACAATTAGACCCGACGGGCATCTTCGACCTGGGCAACACCAGCCTGATCTTCTGGGAGGTCATAACCTTCTTCATCTTGCTGTTCCTGCTCGTGTGGTTCGTCTTTCCGCCGATCCGCAAGCAGATCCAGGACCGCCAGGCCCAGATCGAACGCTCTATCGACGAGGCTGAGAAAACACGGGCCGAAGCGCGTGAGCTCCTGGCCGAGTACAGGCGTCAGATCGAGGAGGCCCGCGGCGAAGGGCGCCGCATCCTCGAGGAAGCCCGCAGGCAGGCCGAAGCCCAGCGCGAACGTACGAAGAAGGAGGCCCGCGAGGAGGGCGACCGCATGATCCAACGCGCCCGCGAGGAGATAGACCGCGAGCGGGAGTCGGCGGTGCGCGAGGTCAGGAGCGAGGTCGCTGACATGGTCGTCCAGGCCTCGGAGCAGGTCATCGGACGCTCCATCGATCGCGACGAGCACGAGCGTCTGATCTCCCAGGCCCTCGACGACCTCGAAGCCGAGGTAGCAGGGAGCAGGACCGCTTGAGCGCGGTCTCTACGTACGCAGAAGCTCTCTTCGAGGCGGCCCGCGAGCGGGACGAGCTCGAGGAGGTCCTCTCCGACCTCGGGGGGTTCGCCTCTGCCCTGCACGAGAGCGAGGAGCTGAGGCTCTTCTTCTACGGTGGCCAGGTCCCCGAACGCCAGAAGCGCAGGGCCCTGGACGGCCTGACGGAAGGCATGAAGACCTCTACGACCAACTTCCTCAAGGTGCTCGTGGACAACGGGCGCGAGGAGATCCTGGAAGAGGTGCTCGCCCGCTACGAGGAGCTCGTCAAGGAGCATCTCGGCAGGATTGAGGTCGAGGTCACGACCGCCGTCGAGCTTTCGGACGAACAACTCGACAGGCTCAAGGATCGGCTCGGAAGCGTGCTCGAAGGCCGGGAGATTATTTTGGAGGCGAACGTGGCCCCTGACCTCGTCGGGGGCGCAGTCTTCCGGTTCGGAGGACGGTTGATGGACGGCAGTATCCGGGGGCGGCTCGAGAGCCTCCGGGAGGGAATGCTCGAGAGGAGTGTTGTTTAGTGGGCAGGCTCAGGCCGGAGGAGATCTCCTCCATTCTAAAAGGCGCTATTACGGATTACGAGAACCGCGTCAGGACCGAGGAGGTCGGGCAGGTACTCGAGGTCGGGGACGGCATCGCGCGCGTCCACGGCCTTACCAACGCGATGTACCAGGAGATGCTTGAGTTCGAGGACTCCAGGGGAGAGAAGATCACGGGGCTCGCGCTGAACCTGGAGGAGGACAACGTCGGCGTCATCGTCGCCGGCGACGATACCCACATCCAGGAAGGAAACACGGTAACGCGCACCGAACGCCTCGCGAGCGTTCCCGTCGGCGAGGGGGTGCTCGGCCGCGTCATCGACGCCCTCGGGCGGCCGATCGACGGTAAGGGTGAGATCGAGGCGGAGCAGACGCTTCCCGTAGAGATCGTGGCGCCAGGCATCATCAGGCGCCAGCCGGTCAAGCAGCCGCTCCAGACCGGCATCAAGGCCATAGACGCCATGATCCCGATCGGACGCGGACAGCGAGAACTGGTCATCGGAGACAGGAAGACGGGCAAGACCTCGATCCTACTCGACACCATCATCAACCAGGCCGACCAGGACGTGAAGTGCGTCTACGTCGCTATCGGTCAGAAGGACTCGACGGTAGCAGGCGTCGTCTCCGCCCTCGAGGAGACCGGCGCCCTGGAGTTCACCACCGTCGTGAACGCCTCTGCGGCCCAGTCAGCGACGCTGCAGTACCTGGCTCCTTACGCTGGTTGCGCCATCGGCGAGTTCTTCATGAACCGTGGCGAGGACTCGCTCCTGATCTACGACGACCTCTCCAAGCACGCCGTCGCCTACCGTCAGATGATGCTTCTACTCCGGCGCCCGCCGGGCCGCGAGGCGTATCCTGGCGACGTCTTCTATTTGCACTCCCGCCTTCTGGAGCGTGCGGCCAAGCTCTCGGAAGATGCAGGGGGCGGGTCTCTCACGGCGTTGCCTGTCATCGAGACCAAGGCCGGCGACATCTCGGCTTACATCCCGACCAACGTCATCTCCATCACGGACGGCCAGATCTTCCTTGACTCCGACCTCTTCAACTCGGGCCAGCGCCCCGCCATCGACACGGGCAACTCCGTGAGCCGCGTGGGCTCCTCGGCCCAGATCAAAGCCATGAAGGATGTCGCAGGCACCTTGCGTCTGGACCTGAACCAGTACCGCGAGCTCGCGAGCTTCGCCCAGTTCGGGAGCGACCTGGACAAGGCGACGCAGCAGACGCTGAACCGTGGCGAACGCCTGACGGCGATCCTGAAGCAGGACGAGCGCGACCCCATGCCGGTCGAGGAGCAGGTCGTGGTCCTCTACGCCGCGTCTAACGGCTACCTGGACGACGTAGACACCGGCGCCGTCCCTGACTGGGAGCGGCAGTTCCGCGACTTTATGCGCGACACCCACGGCGACCTGCTCGATACGATCCGCTCCGAACAGCAGCTCTCCGACGAGAACGAGGAGAAGCTCAAGGAGGCCGCGGAGAACTTCAACTCCAACTTCGAGCCCGAGCAGACGAGCCTCGCAGGCGTATCCCCGGAGGAAGAGGACGGCTCCGAGCAAGAAAACGGCGAGGAAGAGGGGAGCTAGGGCTTGGCCACCGCCAGGGACCTTCAGCGCCAAATAAATACCGTAAAGAACCAGGCAAGGGTGTTCTCGGCCCTGCAGACGGTCTCCTCGGTGAAGTTTCGCAAGGCGGAGGCCAGGGTCAAAAAGGCGCGGCCCTACGCCGAAAACGTCGAGCAGATGATGCGCGACGTGGCGGCAAGCGCCTGGGGGGACCTTCCGCTTCTTACCGGCCGCGAGGTTCAGCGCGTCGCGGTCTGCACCCTTACGGCGGACCGCGGCCTCGCCGGCGGGTTCAACGCGCAGGTGCTCCGGCGGACCGTCCGTCTCAGGAACGAGAAGGACCAGGACGCGTTGCAGGTCGCGAGCGGGCGCAAGGCCGTCGCCTTCTTCCGGTTCAGGCGGGTGGAGCTCGCTGAGGTCTTTACGGGTTTCACGGACAACCCGACCTACGATAAGGCGCGCGAGATCGGACGCACCCTCACCAATCTGTTCGAGGACGAGGAGGCCGACGAGGTCTACCTGGTCTACAATCGCTTCGAGAGCGCCCTGAACCAGAGGCCTGTCGTCAAGCGCCTCCTGCCCGTGGCCGAGGAGGGGGACGAGGAAGACGAGGACGGCGGCGCCTCGTACATGGAGTACGTCCCCGACGCCGAGACGGTACTCAAGAGGCTGGTACCCCGCTACGTTGAGACGATGGTGTGGCAGGCCCTTCTCGAAGGCGCTGCGGGCGAGCACGGCGCCCGCATGACGGCTATGAAGAACGCAACGGACAACGCGAACGATCTGGTGAGCGACCTTACCCTGCAGATGAACAAGGCGCGGCAGGCCCAGATCACACAGGAGATACTCGAGATCGTCAGCGGCGCGGAGGCCCTCTCCGCAGGCTAGAGAAAGGGAGTTTTTATGACCGAGAGCGGACAGTCCTTTAACCGCACGACCTTCGGCGGCGAGAGGGGCGAGGTAGATAACGGCCACGCCGCCGCGCAGCAGAAGAGCCAGACGGACGGCCAGGAACAGCGCCGCGAGGGCGTTGGCACCGTCATCGAGGTCAAGGGGCCTGTCGTCGACGTCAGGTTCGCGCCCGAGGATATACCGGAGATCTTCAACGCCGTCACGGTGCCCATCGAGACGGACGGGGAGACCACGGATCTGACCCTTGAGGTGCAGCAGCTCCTCGGCGACGACATGGTCCGCACGGTGGCGATGGCCTCGACCGACGGCCTGAAGCGCGGCCTCGACGCCACGGACACGGGCGGCCCGATCACGGTACCCGTAGGCAAGAACGTGCTCGGGCGCGTGCTCGACGTGCTAGGGCAGCCCGTCGACGAGCAGGGGCCCGTCGAGGATGCCGAGGACCACTGGCCCATACACCGTCCTACCCCGAGGTTCGAGGACCTCGCGACTCAGGCCGAGCAGTTCGTCACCGGCATCAAGGTTATAGACTTGCTCTGCCCTGTAAGGAGGGGTGGCAAGGTCGGCCTCTTCGGCGGCGCTGGCGTCGGCAAGACGGTCGTTATACAGGAGTTGATCAACAACATAGCCCTGCAGTACGAGGGTACCTCTGTGTTCGCCGGGGTCGGCGAGCGGACCCGCGAGGGTAACGACCTCTACGGCGAGTTCGAAGAGGCAGGCATCCTGCCCAACGTGGGCCTCGTCTTCGGCCAGATGAACGAGCCGCCAGGCGCCCGCTTCCGCGTCGCGCTCACGGGCGTTACCATCGCCGAGTACTTCCGCGAAGAGCTGGGCCAGGACGTGCTCTTCTTCGTGGACAACATCTTCCGCTTCGTCCAGTCAGGCAACGAGGTCTCGGCCCTCATGGGCCGCATGCCCTCCGAGGTCGGCTATCAGCCTACCCTCGGCACCGAGATGGGCGCCCTGCAGGAGCGCATAACCTCGACGAAGAACGGTTCGATCACGAGCTTCCAGGCGGTCTACGTGCCGGCCGACGACTTTACCGACCCCGCGCCTTTCACGGTGTTCGCCCACCTCGACTCGACGGTCGAGCTCTCGCGCTCCCTTTCGGCCCAGGGCATCTATCCCGCCGTCGACCCGCTGAGCTCGTCTTCGACCCTCCTCGACCCCGCGGTCGTCGGCGACGAGCACTACGCCGTCGCCCAGGAGGTACAGAGCATCCTGCAGCGCTACAAGGAACTGCAGGACATCATCGCCATCCTCGGCATCGACGAGCTCTCGGAGGAGGACAAGGTGATCGTCGGCCGGGCGAGGCGACTGCAACGCTTCCTCTCCCAGCCGTTCTTCGTCGCCGAGCAGTTCACCGGCCTCGAAGGCAAGTTCGTCGAGCTGGACGAGACGATACGGTCCTTCAAAGAGGTCGTCGAGGGCAAGCACGACGAACTGCCCGAGCAGGCGTTCTACCTCGTCGGCGGCATCGATGAGGCGGTAGAGAAAGCCCGCAAGTCAAGCGGTGAAGAGGACGAAGAATCGGGCGAAGAGGAAGAGGAGTCCAGCGAAGAGGAATCCGGCGGGGCTGAAGCCAGAGGCGAGGACTCAGAAGAAGGTTCTGAGGAAGAGGAGTCAGGTGGAGCGGAGGCCAGCAGCGAAGATGCAGAGGAAGGCTCCGAGGGTGAGGAGTCGGAGGAAGGCAAGGATGACGAGCGCTAGTGGCTGAAGAGCGTGACCAGCGGGAAGGGCGGCAGCTATTCTGCCGGGTCATAACGCCCGAGGAGGTCATCTACGACGGCGAGGCTGACCTGGTGGTCGCACGCATCGCTGACGGGGACCTCGGGGTGCTCGTGGACCACTCTCCGCTGGTCTCCACGGTCGAGGTCGGGGAGGTCCGCATCAGGGAGGGCGACGAGCAGCTCGTCTACGCGACCTCAGACGGCTTCTTCAAGGTCTCAGAGAACCTGGTGCAGGTGCTCGTGGAGGAGGCCGTCTCCGTCGAGGACATCGACGTCGACGCGGCCGAGAACCGCGTCGAAGAGGCGGAGCGGGAACTTTCCGAGGTCTCGGAAGAGGCCGAGGATCGTGATAGAGTGGTCGCCGAGATAGAGCGCCGCCAGCGTATGGGGGAGAACCTGGTGCGTGCGGCGCGCAAGTACAGCGAGAGCTAGCACCGAAGAGCTCTGCAACCCACTCAGGGGGAGCGGTACCGCAGGTCGTAACGCAGACGTTATGCTGCTGTTGCCGTGGCGTAACCTTTCGTGGGCATAGTAGTATTACGAGTCCGAACGAACGGACCGGGAAGCAAAGGCATGCCGGGGAGGATCCGTGTCTGAGAGATTCTACGTCGAGGGTGGTAAACGTCTTCAAGGTGAGGTCGAGGTCTCGGGGGCGAAGAACGCCGCCCTGAAGTTCGTCGCAGCCGCGCTACTCGCGCCCGGGAAGACCGTACTCCACCACGTCCCCCGCATCAAAGACATCCACACGATGCTAGCCCTCCTCGACGAGCTCGGGGTCGGGACGAGCTTCTCGGGTAGCACGCTCGAGATTGATGCCTCCACCGTCGACTCTTACACGGCCCCCTACGAGTTGGTGCGCCAGATGCGGGCCAGCCTCGTCGTCCTCGGCCCGCTCGTGGCGCGCTTCGGCGAGGCCGAGGTCTCGGCGCCGGGCGGGTGCAACCTTGGCTTGAGGAAGTTCAACTTCCACGTCGACGGCCTGCGGGCTCTGGGAGCCGACGTCGAGCTCGACCACGGCTTCATAAAGGCGAGCGCGCCAGGCGGGTTGCGCTCCGCCGAGGTCAACTTCGAGTATCCCAGCGTCGGCGCGACCGAGAACGTCATGATGGCGGCCGTGCTCGCTGATGGGGTCACCATCATCGAGAACGGCGCCCGCGAACCGGAGATCTCCGCCCTCGCCGGCTTCCTGAATTCGATGGGCGCGCAGGTCATGGGAGCTGGCACTGGCCGAATAGTGATCGAAGGCGTCAAGGTACTTCACCCCACGGAGTGGACGGTGATGCCCGACCGCATCGAAGCCGGTACCTTCCTGATGGCAACGGCGGCGGCCGGCGGGGACGTGACGGTCACCAACGCCCTCCCCGAGCACCTGAAGATGGAGCTAGACAAGCTAAGGGAGATGGGTGTGGACGTGAGCGTCGCCCCAGGCTCCCCTGGCATCAGGGTACGGGTCGATGACCCGGCCTCACTCTCAGGGGTAGACGTCGCGACCCTGCCTTTCCCCGGCTTCGCGACCGATCTGCAGGCCCAGATGATGGTCTTGCTCACCCAGGCCTCCGGTGCAGGCATCATTACGGAGAACGTCTACGAGAACAGGCTCCAGGTAGCCGAGGAGTTGAACCGCCTCGATGCCGCAATAGACCTCTTCGGCGGCCACAGGGCGCTCGTCCGCGGCCCGCGCCGCCTCTCCAGCTCCATCGTCCAATCCCCCGACCTTCGCGGGGGCGCAGCCCTCGTCATGGCCGGCCTCGTCTCCGAGGGCACGACCGTTGTGGACGGCGCGCAGCACATCCTGCGCGGTTACGAGGACTTCGAGGAGAAGCTCACCGCCCTCGGCGCGACAGTCGCCTTCGAAGCAGAGGCCCCGGTTCGCCACTAGAATCGGCCTTGCAGCCTCAGCTTTCTAGCACACCGCCTGCAGGGCGGCGCGCTGAAATATAGACTGCCCTGGTTGGCGTCCGACAAGCGGAGAATCTTCTGGCGGTGATAGCTGAGAATACCGAGGTCTTCGCGCTCACGCAGCAGCTCGTGCGCTACAGGTCTTATACGCCAGGCGCGGCCCAGTCAGCGATCGACTTTATCAACGGCTGGTTCGGGGCGCGCGGGCTCCAGACGGCGCGCTATTCGGGCGCGGGACCCCGCGCTGACCTCATCTCGCTCGTGGTGCGGGTGGGGGAGGGTGACCCTAGAATACTCCTGCACGGCCACGTCGATGTGGTGCCAGGCGAGGAGTCGCAGTTCGAGCCGCGTGAGGAGGAGGAGGAGCTCTACGGCCGCGGCGTCTACGACATGAAGGGCGCCCTCGCCGCGATGATGTACGCCGTCGAAGACCTGCAGGACATGGGGTGTGATGCCACGGTCGAGCTCCTCGTCGTCCCCGACGAAGAAGGCGATCACGGCGCAAAGACGGGCGCCGAGGTCTTGATCGGCAACGGCCACGTGGGGGACTTCTTGATCACGGGCGAGCCGACCGACTTCCATATCGGTACGCAGGCTAAGGGTGTGCTCGACGTCCGCGTGACGATGCACGGTAAGAGCGCCCACGGCGCCCAGCCCTGGCTCGGCAAGAACGCCGCGCTCCTGGCGTACGAGCACTACCGTAGGGTCGCCGACCTGCCTTTCGCCAAACAGCGTAGCGAGCTGTTCCCTTACCCGAGCGTCAACCTCGCCCGCATCATCGGGGGTGACGTCCTTAACCGCGTTCCCGACCGCTGCACCTACGACCTCGACATCCGCTACCTTCCGAACCAGGAGCCCGAGGAGATCGTACGCCAGATCCGGTCCGTAGACCTGCCGGCCGACGTCGATGTCATCTTCTACCGCGAACCGACCTACGTCTCACGACGCAACCCTTACGTGAAAGCCCTCCGCGAGGTCTCGGCGCGCCACTTCCGCGGTAACCCCGTGGGCGTGGGCCGCCATGGCGCCAGCGACGTCGTCTACTTCCAGCGCGCGGGAGTACCAGGCGTCGAGTTCGGTCCGGTCGGCGGGGGACATCACGGACCAAACGAGTACCTCGTGTCGTCATCCCTCGAAACCTACAGGCAGATGATCGTACAGTTCGTCCAGATTGTCGGCCGTAACGGTAAGATACTCTGATGTCGCAAGAATGGAACCTGAGGAGGCGCGTCACCCTCTCGGCAGGCCAGGTCGCCTATGACGTGCTCGGCTTCGGACCACCGCTGATCCTCGTACACGGCACCCCGACCAGCTCGTACCTCTGGCGCAACATCGCCATACGACTCGCCGACAGGTTCAGCGTCTACACCTTCGACCTGCTCGGCTTCGGCCAGTCCAGTCGGATGGACGGCCAGGACGTCTCCATCCCGGCGCAGGCGCGACTGCTAGCCGAACTCGTAGAGACCCTCGGTCTCGAAGCGCCCTCGGTAGCCGGCCACGATATCGGGGGCGCCATAACGCTACGCGCCCACCTGCTCGAAGGCGTCCCTTTCGGATGCATCGCCCTGATAGACAGCGTCACCCTACGGCCCTGGATTACTCCCCCCACCAACCACGTCAAAGCGCACCTCAATACCTACGAAACCATGCCAACCGAAATCTTCGAGGCCATCATAGCCGCGCACCTGCGCACGGCGACGTACCACCCAGTCGACGACGCTACATTCGCGGCCTACCATGATCAGTGGAAGGGGGAGCTCGGCCAGAGACTCTACCTCCAGAAAGACGCCCAGCTCGACGAAGGCGACACCGCCGAGCTCGAGCCCCTGCTACCTTCGATCGCCATCCCCGTACGCATCCTCTGGGGCGAGCAAGACGCCTGGCTCTCGCCAACCATCGCCGAACGCCTGCGCGAACTCATCCCCGGCTCCGATCTCGTCCTGCTCCCCGAGACAGGCCACTTCGCCATGGAAGACAACCCAAACGAAGTCGCCAGAATCCTCTTCGAGTTCTTCAGCAAGTGTACTGATACCAGCCAGGGATAAACGCTGGCAGCAAGACGGACCCCGTTACCTGCCATGCACCTTCTCCTCCCCGTGGATTCCCGCTTTCGCGGGAATGACGAAGAAGATGGCCTCAGTGCCTCACTTACTCGATCCGGCCTCGCTGAATGGCTCAGCCTCTCCCCGCGGTTGCGAGCCGCCGGCCATGGACGGCTCGGCTTCTGCCTCGGCCTCTTCCTTGGCTATCGCGCCACCGGAGATGGCGACGATGCCGTTCTCCATGGAGGAGATCTCACCCCCAATACTCGCCCAGACCCCGACGGAGAAGCCATCGTCGACGGGCTCTCCTATCTTCTGTTCGTACTCAACCTCGTCGCCCCCGGAGATGAGCGGCGTGGCCGGTTTCAGCAGACCGCCGCCGAGGGGCAGATTTACGCCCGAGATCTTGCCGACCAGGGAGACGATGCCTTCCTCCGGGCACTCTGTCTCGATCTCGGCGTACTCCTTACCCTGCCTGCCATGTGGGATCACGAACAAGGAGTTGGTCATCCGCCTCACGTAGGCGTCTCCAGTACCAAGCTCCGCGATGCTCACATCGTGCAGGTATGGCCCGCCGTCAAGGACCGTGAGGTGACCTGAGTTCTCCACGTTTAGGCCCGCGATCCCCAGTACCTCGCTCACCGAGGCGCCGATCGGCACTTCGAAGACCTTCGTGTCAACCTCCTCGCCGTACACGGTGAAGAACTTGGTGGTGAGGGGCTTGCCGAGGAAGAGCGCGTTGTAGACGTTGAGCAGAGACTCCGTATTGTTGACGACCTTGCCGACGTCAGGCGGCATCCCGGGGCGCCTACTCCCGTCCGGGTTGTCCACGAACCTGGGCACCCTGGTCTCGGTCGCGTGCTTGACCAGGGTCTTCTCCTCGCCAAGGGCGTACGTGTTTGGCACGTAGCGAACGTCGAAGACGCCCTCGCCCGAGTGCTCGGCGTACCCGGCGAACCACTCCCTGTCCTTCTCGTGGACGCAGAAGGAGATCTGCTCGAAGCCGAAGATCGCCTTCAGGGCATCGAAGACCTGGAGGAACTCCTCGAGGTTCTCCTTGTGTACGAGCTTGTCTCCCCAGTAACCTGGTTCGCTTTCGGTTGCGTTCACGAGCAGGTGCGGCAGGGGGGACTTGTATTTGAAGTAAGTCGGGAAACCACCGCCCCCAGCGCCGACGATACCAGCCTGGCGTATGATCTCCACGGCCTCATCGACGCTCAAGGCCTTGACTTCTTCGAGGCTGCGTTGCTTTAAATCGGCCATGATCCCCCGCCCTAAAGAGTCGTCCGGCTAATTGACTTCGACGCCAGGCGCGGTGTTCGAGTAGTCGAACTCGGCGGCCCGGCTCACGTAGTACTGCATGTCCTCAGGGACCTCGTCACCGGGGTAGATGGCCTCAACCGGACACTCCGGCATGCACATGGAGCAGTCGATGCACTCCGCGGGGTTGATTATGAAGTGGTCGCCGGCGTCGTAGATGCAGTCAACAGGACAGGCCCCGACACAGGCCGTGTTCTTCGTCCCGATACAAGCTTCCGTTATCACGTAAGCCACACGCTCTCCCTTTGTCAATGCCGTAGAACCCGAAAAGCAGTCTAACATGTAAGCACACCGCCCTGCGGACGGCTTGTCAGCACGGCGTCGTAGGCCAGAGCGTGCTGTTGTTAGTAGCTTGCTACTGCTAGTAGCTTCTTGAAAGTTGCTGCTTGCGAGGGTATATTTCGGTTGGTTATTGGGTAGAAAGGCTGGTTTTGGCGCTAGGTCTATTGCAACAGGAAGCATCTTACGGGATGGTGTACCTCTACGTGGGGATCTTCATGTTGCTGATCACGGGTTTCGTGGCGACCACGCTGGTTCTGGCGCGGCTTATCTCACCCAGTCGGAGGTCGAGCACCAAGGCGCAGAACTACGAGACGGGCGAGATGACGGTCACGGACCCTTGGCGTCCCTTCCCCGTCCGCTATTACGTCTTCGCGCTGCTCTTCCTCGTCTTCGACGTGGAGGCGGCCTTCCTCTATCCCTGGGCCGTCATCTACAAGAGCCTCGGTGTCTACGGTTTCGTCGAGATGGTCATTTTCGTCTCGATCCTGGCCGTCGGTTTGATCTACGCCTGGAAGAAGGGGGCCCTTAAATGGGTGTGATGCAGCAGTTCAACGAGCCTAACATCATCACAACGAGCACGGACAAGCTCTTCAACTGGGCCCGCAAGAACTCGCTGTGGCCGCTCCAGTTCGGCCTTGCCTGTTGCGCGATAGAGATGATGTCCACAGGCATGGCCCACAACGACCTCGACCGCTTCGGCGCCGGCTTCTTCGCGGCCTCGCCCAGGCAGGCTGATGTCATGATCGTCTCGGGCACCGTCTCTACCAAGATGGCAGAGCGGATGACCCGCCTCTACGAGCAGATGCCTGAGCCCAAATGGGTCATAGCGATGGGTGCGTGTGCGATCTCGGGCGGCCCCTTCCTTGACGGGTACTCGGTGCTTATGGGGGCCGACAGGGTTATACCCGTAGACGTGTACGTGCCCGGATGCCCACCGCGTCCCGAGGCGCTCATCTTCGGGATCATGACGCTCCAGAAGAAGATAGAACGCGACCAGCAGGTCGGCTATGAGAGGCCGCGTCCCGCGCTCGTCGACGAGGACGGCACCATCAACGAGTACCTGCCCGAGCGGGAGTACACCGAGATCAGCGAGGGCAAGGCCCCCAGGCTCGAAGGCATCCGTCCGCTAAAGCGGACCTACGTCTTCGAGCGCGCTGGCATGCCGCCGGCCTCCCAGACCGACGTCGGCTGGGTCCCGCCAGAAGTGAAGAAGAGGCTCAAGGAAGAGGCGAGGGCGAAGAAGGCCGCTGAAGCCGAGGCCGCCGAGAACGGTTCGGCCAACGGCAAAGAGAACAAGGAGAACGCCTAGGTGGCCCTCTCGTTGCCGGAGGGGGATCTCCAGACCCGGCTTCAACGCTACCTGGATGGCTTCAACAACAGGCACGGCCTGGAAGAGTCGGAGATCATGGATAACGTGGTGCTGGTCGTCGCCCTTCCAGGCGACGTGCCTGCCGTGCTCGCGACCGCGCGCGAGGCTTTAGGCATCCCGCACCTCTCGTTTATCACGGTCGTGGACAGACAGGGGTCTTTCGAGCTGACTTATGAGCTCATGGATTTCAGGGGAGCCAGCGTCAGGGTCAAGACTACCATCAAGGGTGATGAGCCTGTGATCGGGACCGCAACCAAGAGTTACCCCACGGCGAACTGGCACGAGAGGGAGGCCTACGACATGTTCGGTGTGGCCTTCGCGGGTCATCCCGACCTGCGCAGGACGTACATGTGGCAGGACCACTTCGACCACCACCCGCTGCTCAAGAGCTTCGAGATCAGCACCAAGCGCACCTTCGAGGGACTGAGGTAGGGTTATGCTTAGCGAAGAACGCCGCGCACACCACGAGGGCGCGCTCACCGAGCCCGCGAGCAGCCGCCTGGTAAGCCCCGACATCAGGGACGAGTTCGGGCTAGAGACCATAGACATGAACATGGGGCCCCAGCACCCCGCGATGCACGGGCTTCTCAGGCTCATCCTGGAGCTCGACGGCGAGACCGTCGTGAGGTGCGACCCCGTGATGGGATATCTGCACCGCTGTCAGGAGAAGATCGCCGAGAACCGCATGTATCCGGCGGTCATCCCGCTGACGGACAGGCTCGACTACTTCGCCAACATGCACAACGAGCACGGCTACGTGCTAGCGGTCGAAGATTTACTCGACGTCGAGATACCACCGAGGGCCGAGTACATCCGCGTGCTCATGTGCGAGCTCATGCGGCTCGCGAGCCACATCCCCTCCATCGGTTTCCTCATGCTCGAGCTCGGGGCCTTCACCCCGATCCTCTACGCCTTCCGCGAGAGGGAGCGCATACAGTCCATCTTCGAGGCCGTAACAGGCGCACGGATGATGTATCACTACATCAGGATAGGCGGCGTCAAGGCCGATTTGCCGCCCGATATACCCCAGAAGATCTGGGACTACATCGAGAGCCTCGAGGACCACTTCCAGAGGGACTTCGTTGACCTTATTGCGGGGAATGAGATCTTTATCTCACGCACCCGAAACGTTGGGAATATGACCCAGGAGCAGGCCGTCGAGATGGGTGTGACCGGCCCAGCCCTGCGCTGCACGGGCGTGGACTTCGACATCAGGCTCGACTATCCCTACAGCGTGTATCCCGAGCTGGAGTTCGAGGTCATCACGGACACGGCTGGCGACGTCGAGGCTTCTTACAGGGTGCGCATAGCGGAGTGTCTGCAGAGCATACGCCTGATCAAACAGTGCCTCGAGCAGATGCCCGAGGGCGAGGTCATGGGGGACACGGGCCGCCGCATAAGGCCAGCCGAGGGCGAGGGCTTCGGCAGGGTGGAGAGCCCGCGCGGCGAGTACGCCGTCCACGTCGTCTCTGACGGCTCGGACACCCCTTACAGGGTCCATTACCGCGACCCGAGCTTCTGCAACATGCAGCTCTTGCAGGAGATAGTGCCTGGACATTACCTGCCTGACATCATGCCGATCATGGGCCTCGTGGACCCCGTCTCCGGCGGGTGGGACAAGTAGATGCAGACTGTCCTCAACCTACTGGAAATGGAGCCGATACGGCTGCTCATCTCCTTCGGGGCTGTCCTCTTCCTCGTGCTCAACCTCGCCGCCGTCCTGACGATGGCCGAGAGGAAGGTCTCTGGATACATCCACCTCCGCTTCGGCCCGAACAGGGTCGGGCCGCGCGGTCTTCTGCAGCCGGCGGCCGACGTCTTCAAGCTGTTCTCCAAAGAGAACGTCGCGCCCGGAAGGTCGGACTTCTGGGTCTTCCTCGGGGCGCCGATAGCCATGTTCATACCGGCCGCGCTCGTGTGGCTGGTCGTACCTTTCGCCCCAGACGCGGTCGTCGCCGACCTCAACGTCGCGATACTGTTCTTCGTCGCGATAACCTCCATAGGAGCTCTCGGCGTCGTTATGGCCGGCTACGGGAGCCGCTCCGCGTTCTCGCTGCTTGGCGCACTGCGCGGGGCCGCGCAGATGATCTCTTATGAAGTGCCCCTGATCCTGAGCCTCCTCGGCGTAGTTATGCTTACTGGAAGCCTCTCGCTCGCGGACGTGGTCGAGGCGCAGGGGGATACGATCTGGACCTGGTACTTCCTGCCTCAGCTCCCGATGTTCATAACCTTCTACATCTCGGGGCTCGCCGAGGTAAAGCGGGTTCCTTTCGACCTGCCTGAAGGGGAGAGCGAGATCGTGGGCGGCTTCATGGTCGAGTACTCGGGGATGACCTGGGCCCTCATACAGGCCGCCGAGTTCGCCTCGATGGCCGTCATGTCGGCGATCACCGTCACGCTCTTCATTGGCGGCTGGCAGCCGCCGCTTCCCTTCCTCGACCTCGGGCACTTCAACTGGGTCTGGTTCGGGATCAAGACGGCGCTGATCATGTTCACCTTCCAGTGGATAAGGTGGAGCGTGCCCCGCCTCAGGATGGACCAGCTCATGGACCTCGGCTGGAAGATACTCGTCCCCGCAACCCTGATCTGGCTGTTCGTCACGGCCGGCGCGATACTGATTTTCTAGGAGGTTTTGATGCCACAAGTCGGACAGGGCATTATGAAGGGGATGGGGGTGACCTTGAGGCACCTCTTCGGGCAGAAGATCACACGCCAGTACCCCGAGTACAAACGCGACCTCCCAGAACGGAGCCGCGGGATGCTTACGGTCGACATGGACCGCTGCATCGCTTGTTTGCAGTGCATGAGGATCTGCCCGGACCACTGCATCTCGATCGAGCAGACCAAGCGCGACGCCGACGGGTCAGGCAAACCGAAGCCTTATCCTATCGGGTTCGTGATCGACGACTCGCGCTGCATGTACTGCTCGCTTTGCGTCGAGGTCTGCCCGGTCAACTGCATCTACCACACCGAGGAGTTCGAGGCGCAGGCCTACAACCGCCTTGAACTGGCCAGGCAGTTCGGCGAGCGTCCAGTCGACCCGACCGTTGACCCCAAGCCAACCGTGAAAAAGAAGAAAAAACCAACAGGCAAGAAGGCTCCCAAGACCGTGGAGCAACCCAGAACCGGGGACGAAGCAGCTTGACGGCCGCGTTCGTTTTCCTGGCCGGGATGACGCTCGTCTCGGCGCTCGGGGTGGTTTTGAGCCGCAGCGTCGTGCATTCGGCGCTGTTTATGTCAGGGTCATTCCTCGGCATCTCCGGGTACTTCGTGATGCTGAACGCCCCTGCGTTCGCCGCGTTCCAGGTCCTCATCTACGTCGGCGCCGTAACGGTGGTGATCCTGTTCGGCATCATGTTCACCCAGAAGCCGCAGGTCAGGCGATACCGTACGATCATTAACCGCCAGTTCTGGCCTGGCTTCCTCGTGGCCATAGGCGTCGGACTCTTCCTCGCGTACGTGCTCGCCGCCGAAGACTGGGCTGGAGTGAAGGCCGGGAACGGGCCGCGCGAGGTCGGAGCTTTCGGGCGGGACCTGCTAGGTGTGAGCCAGGGGGCTGAGATCTTCACCCTGCTCTTCGAGGTCGCCTCGGTGCTGCTCCTCGTGGCCGTCGTCGCGGCGATCGTCGTGAGCCGCCGCAAGATGGGGGAGGGCGTCGACCGGGGGGTGCGCGAGTAATGCCCCAGATGCCTAGCCAGGTGCAGCAGTTTCTCGACGCTCTCGTCTCCGCGCCGCCGCTTGAGGGTTACCTCGTCGTCGGGGCGATCCTGTTCGCCATCGGGGCGTGGGGGGCTCTGATCCGGCGCAACGCCGTCGTCATCTTCATGTGTGTGGAGCTTATGATAAACGGCGTCAACCTGACGCTGGTCGCCTTCGCCGACTATCTTCCGGGTGCCGGTGGCCTCGGGGTCAGCTACGCGGTGCTTGTGATCGCCATAGCGGCGGCTGAGATCGCCGTTGGACTTGCTATAGTGCTCGCCGTGTTCCGCTCGCGGCGCACCGTGAACGTCGACGAAGTAACCTCGATGAGAGGCTAGAGGGGAACCCGTGCAGACAGTAGGCCAACAGCTGATCATAACGGCGATTCCGGCGCTCCCCGCGCTGGTATTCCTCGTGCTGGTCTTCTTCGGACGCCTCCTGAAGGAGAACGCCCAGTACGTGGCCATCCTCGGGGTAACTATCTCCCTCGTCTTCTCCGTCTTCGCCCTTCTGTTCGTGGCCGGGATAGTCCCAGGCGGCGGGGCGCCAATAGAGTTCTCCGTGAACTGGATAGACCTCGGCGCGGGCGGTTCGTTCTCGATGGGCGTTCTTATCGACGGGCTCGCCGCGGTGATGCTCGTGGTGGTGAGCTTCGTGAGCCTCATGATCCAGCTCTACTCAGGGGCTTTCATGGAGGGCGACAAACGCTTCGCCTGGTTCTACGCGGTGCTCAACCTGTTTACGGCCTCGATGCTCGGGCTCGTGCTTGCCCCGAACTTCATCCAACTCTACATCTTCTGGGAGCTCGTCGGCCTGTGCTCGTACCTGCTTGTCGGGCACTGGTTCGAGAAGCCCTCTGCCCGCGACGCCGCGCTCAAGGCCTTTGTTGTTACCAGGGTCGGGGATGCCGCGCTGTTCGTCGGGATCATCATCTTCTGGGCGACGACGGGCTCGACAGCCTTCTCGGACATCTCTGAGGCGGCCCAGGCCGGGTTTATCGGCGGCTCCCTGTTCACGGCGGCCGTGATCCTCGTCTTCATCGGCGCCGTAGGCAAGAGCGCGCAGTTCCCCTTGCACGTATGGCTCCCCGACGCGATGGAGGGCCCGACGCCGGTTAGCGCCCTGATCCACGCGGCGACCATGGTCGCAGCTGGTGTCTACCTCGTTGCTCGCACTTACGACATCTTCGTGCAGAGCCCAACGGCCATGCTCGTCGTCGCCTACATCGGCGGCTTTACCGCGCTGATGGCGGCGACCATGGCGCTGGTCAAGAAGGACATCAAACGTGTGATCGCCTACTCCACCGTCTCCCAGCTCGGGTACATGATGCTAGGCCTCGGGATCGGTTCTTACTCAGCAGGCATCTTCCACCTCTACAACCACGCCTTCTTCAAGGCGCTCCTCTTCCTGTGCGCCGGCAGCATCATCTACGCGATGGACTCCTACAACCTCTTCGAGATGGGGGGGCTCAGGCGGAAGATGCCTCTTACCTTCGTGGCGGTGGTCATAGCGGGACTCTCGCTCTCCGGGATCATCCCCTTCTCCGGGTTCTGGTCCAAGGACGCCATCGTCGCCTCGGCCTACGAGGAGCACTACTACGTCTTGTTCGGCATGGCGCTCTTGACGGTGTTCCTCACGGCTTTCTACATCTTCCGCGCTATCTTCCTCGCCTTTACCGGCGAACCTCGTACCGATGGGGCGAGGGAGGCGGCGGAGTCGCCAGGGATAATGACGGGCCCGATGATGCTCCTTGCCTTCCTATCTATCGTGAGCGGGTGGGTGGGCATACCAGAGGGGTTCGGGCTCCCGATCCCTGATTACTTCGCCGAGTTCGTGCATCCCAGCGAGTTCGCCGTCTCGACGCTCAACGTCGAAGAGCACGGCTTTAGCTACGCGCTAGGCGGGGTCTCGGTCCTCGTCGCGGTCCTTGGGATTGGCCTGGCCTACGCGCTCTACGTCGCGAGGCCGGAGCAGGCAGGGGCGCTCGCCAGACGGTTCTCGTGGCTTCACAAGTTCCTGGACAAGGGCTGGTACTTCGACGATCTCTACGGCGCGACGTTCGTGCGGTTCGCGATGTGGCTCGGACGAGCTACCCGTGGCTTCGACCGGAACGTCATCGGCGGTCTGGTCGGCGAGGTCGGACGCGGGACGCTCGGGACGGGGGGACTTCTTCAGCGGCTGCAGAGCGGCGGGGTCCAGAACTACGCCCTGTTCATCCTGCTGAGCGTCTTGATCATCGCGGTAATCGTAGGGGCGCAGTACGCGGTGATCGTCGTCGGGCTCATAGCCCTGATAACCATCGCCGCCTTCGCCGTGGGGGCCCGCCTGTGATAACGACGGTGACCATCCTGATCCCGCTTCTCGGCGCTGTACTCATGCTTCTCCTGCCCGACGATGAGCGCCTCGTGCGCTACGCCGCCCTCGGGGTGGCTGCCGTGCCCCTGATCCTCGCGATCTACATCTACTTCGCCTTCGGCGATGATCTGGGCGTCGCGGCCCTCACTCAGGACCTGACCTGGATACGGTCGCTCAACATAGGCTACAGGGTCGGGCTCGACGGGCTCGGGTTCGGGATGTTCTTCCTCTCCACCTTCCTCACCGTCATAGCGATCGTGGCTTCGGGGGACGTGAACCGTAACCTCAGGCAGTACTTCGCCGCGCTCTTCGTCGCCGAGGTTGGGATGCTCGGCGTCTTCGCTGCGCAGGACCTGATCCTGTTCTACGTGTTCTTCGAGATCACGCTGATCCCGATGTATCTGCTCGTCGGCGTCTGGGGCGATGAGAACCGTCGTCCTGCCGCGATCAAGTTCTTCATCTACACGTTCCTCGGCTCGACGGTGATGCTGGCAGGCTTCCTTGCCTTCGGCATCCTCGCCGACACCTACTCCATAAGTTCACTCGGGGGCGGGGGCGGCCTCTCTCGGGCGGCGCAGGTCGCGGTTGCGGCCCCGATACTGTTCGGGCTGCTGATCAAGGTTCCCGCGGTGCCGCTGCACAGTTGGCTTCTGGACGTGTACGTCTCGAGCCCGACCTCGACCAACGTGCTTCTCTCGGGGGTCCTGCCGAAGCTGGGTACGTACGGCCTTATCAAGGTGGCGATCCCGCTTCTGCCGCAGGGCGTCGAGCCTTTTCTCCCTTACCTCGCCGCTTTCGGGGTTATCAACATTATCTACGGGTCGTTCGTCGCGTTCCTTCAACCAGACCTGAAGGCGCTCGTCGCCTACTCATCAATTGGAACCCTTGGCTTCATCCTGCTCGGGGCCGCCTCGAGTAACGCCGTTGGCCTGAACGGTGCTGTCTTCCAGCAGGTCTCGCACGGTCTCTACTCTGCGCTGCTCTTTATCCTTGTCGGCGTGATAGCGGCAAGGACTGGGACGCGCCGCATCAGCGAGCTCGGGGGGCTCGCTGCCAGGATGCCGTGGGCCGGTGGGCTCCTCGCCCTCGGCGCGCTCGCCGCGATGGGGCTTCCGGGGCTCGCCGTCTTCGTCTCCGAATTCATGAGCATCATGGGCGGGTACGCGACTTTCCCGGTTCAAGGGGTGCTCGCGTCGTTCGGGATCATACTCTCAGCCATGTACCTGCTTTACATGCTGGCGCGTGTGATCTTCGGTCCCATCGAAAGCCCTGCCTACGAGCAGATAGACGACGCGGGGCCGGCCGAGATGGCCTCCCTGGTGCCGCTCGCCTTGCTGCTCGTCGTGCTCGGCGTCTTCCCAGCCTTGCTCATAAGCATCCAACGCCCGGCCGTCGACGCCATCCTGGCCGTGATAGGGGGTAGCTAGTGGTCACGGGACAAACGATCGTCGCGCTTCTCCCCGAGCTGATCTCGACGGGGTTCGTGATCCTGGTCCTCATGGTCGGAGCCTTTAGCGAGAGCAACGTCGGTATCTCGGCAGGCCTTGCCGCCCTCGGGACGCTGGCTGTTTTCTCCAGCGCGGCCGTCCTGCTCGCGACGGGCTTCTCAGGCAGCTTCTTCGGCGGCGGTTATGTGGTCGACGGCTTCGCGCTTTACTTCAAGCTGATAGTCGCAGGCTCGGCCTTCTTCGCCGTGCTGGCTGCTGCCCGCTGGTCGGGCGAGACTGGCGACGGCCCTGAGTACCTGACGCTCATCCTCTCCGTCGTGCTCGGTGCGACGCTGCTCGTCTCCATGCGTGACCTCTTCGGCATCTTCCTCTCCATCGAGCTCGCGACCATACCTTCATACGCTATGGTCGCCTTCGACAGGAGCCGCCGCGAGAGCGCCGAGGGCGGGATGAAGTACCTGATCACGGGCGTCATCGCCTCCTCCGTGCTCCTGTACGGGCTTGTCCTGATCTACGGCGTCTCCGGCTCGGCGATGCTCTCTGACGTGGCCGAGACGTTCACGGGCAACCTCACCCCGGTCGCCGTCCTCGGGCTCGTGTTGATGATCTCGGGTTTCGCCTTCAAGCTCTCTGCCGCGCCCTTCCACTTCTGGACCCCCGACGCCTACCAGGGCGCCCCGACGAGCGCGGCTGCCTTCCTGTCGGTCGGCCCGAAGGCCGCGACCTTCGCGGTACTCCTTCGGATACTCCTCGAAGGCATGCCTGAGGCGGCGTCGACCTGGACCGCCGTGATGGCCTTCCTCGCGATCCTCACGATGTTCGTCGGTAACCTCTTCGCCCTCAGGCAGCGCAACGTCAGGCGGATGCTCGCCTACAGCTCCGTGGCCCACTCGGGATACATACTGGCCGCATTCGCCGCGCTCCAGGGGGCAGGGGTCGCTTTCGCCGTGCAGGCGGTCCTGATCTACACAGCGGCCTACGCCGTTATGAACATGGGCGCCTTCCTCGTCATAGACCTCGTCGGCGAGGACGCCAAGAACTATAACGGGCTCGTCAGGACCAACCCGGGCGTGGCGGCTAGCATGGCCCTGTTCATGGCCGCGCTAGTCGGCATACCCCCGCTCTCTGGGTTCTTCGGGAAGCTCTGGATCATCATCGCGGGCGCCCAGTCGGGTTCTGTCCTGGTCTACGTCGTCGTCGGGGCGCTCGTCGTCAACACGGTCCTCTCCGTCCCCTACTACTTCGGCATCATCCGCAACATGGTCCTCGAGGAGCCGACGACCGAGACGGTGAGGTCGAAAGGGAGTGGCGCCGTCAGGTTCTCCGTCTACATCCTGGCCGTTCTCGCCACGCTGTTCGGCCTGCTCATCATCCCCCTCTCCGCGCTGGTCGGTGCGTCAGGGCTGGCGTGAGGGCCCTCCGGCCGCAGGGAATCAAAGATCGCCCGCTTCGTATTGGTTCGCGATGCATGCCTGGTGTAAGCTAGGCCCATGAAGGCAGTCGTACTGGTCGGTGGACAGGGCAGCAGGCTGCGGCCCGTCACCTACGACATACCAAAGGCACTGGTACCGCTCCGCAACCGTCCCTTTATGGGATACATGCTCGACTTCCTGCGCCGCGGCGGGCTCTCTGGCGCGGTCCTCTCACTTGGGTACCTGCCAGATCCGATACAGGCCTACCTCTGCGGCAAGCAGGACTTCGCAGACTTCACCGTGGACTACGCGGTCGAGGACCACGCCCTTGGGACCGCGGGCGGCATCAAGAACGCCGAGGAATACCTCGACGGCGAGACACTGGTCGTGGTCAACGGCGACGTGCTATCGGGGATGGACCTCGCCATGGCGATACTGGTGCACAAGGCATCCGACGCCCTTGCCACCATCACCCTGACGAGCGTGGAGGACCCGACAGCCTACGGCCTCGTCGAGGTCGACCACGAGATGCTAGTCCACCGCTTCATCGAGAAGCCGGCCGCTGACGAGGTGACGACCAACCTGGTCAACGCCGGCGTCTACGTGTTGGAGCCTGAAGTTCTGGAGATGATCCCGGCCGGCCGCGAGGTCTCTATCGAGCGCGAGATCTTCCCCGAGCTCCAGGATAGCGGCAGGCTAAGGGCCCACATCTCCAGCTCTTACTGGCGCGACATAGGGACGCCGCGCAGCTACCTGGCCGCGTCCCACGACGTACTCTCAGGTGCCGTCGGGTCCCACGAGGCCTTCGAGTACATGGACGTACACCCCTCGGTCGAACGTGGAAAGAACGTCAGGCTCCTGCCACCTGTCTCGATCGACGAGGGCTGCAGGATCTCACACCTCGCCACGATCGGCGGGCGCTCCTCGCTCGGGAAGGGCTGCATCGTGGGGGAGGGGGCCGTGGTCGAGGGGAGCATCCTCCTCGAAGGCGCCGAGGTGGAGGCTGGCGCCGTGGTAAGGGGTTCGATCGTCGGGCCGTACGCCAGGGTCGGCACCAACTCCATCTTACGTGGCCTCTCGGTGCTGGGCGCCCGCTGCGTGGTCGGCGAGGGGAACGTCCTGGATCAGGGCATCCGCGTGAACCCAGGGGTCGTCGTCTCGCCCCGTAGCTTGAACTTCTAGCTTCGCTTCGCTCCGCAGGCATCAGGTTCAGATTAAAGCTGACGCCCGATCCGTCCGACTCTTAGTAGAAAGCGTTCGGCGCGACCGGCCCAGGGTTTCGAACTCGCTGCGTCGGTTGCGAACCCTGGTGCCACTGCTGATGCCTGATGCCTTACAACCCTACCTCGCCGCGCTCGCCGACATGTTCTACCCCCAGCGCTGCGTCGGCTGCGAGCGGCGCTCCAGCGACGTGCTCTGCCGCGCCTGCTTCGAAGCCCTGCCCCGGGTGGGCCACCCCGTCTGTGGGCGGTGCGGGCTGCCCACCGCCTTCGCGACCTTCGTGTGCGAAGAATGCAAGAGTGTAGACTTCGGTTTCGAGAGCGCGAAAGCTGCCCTGAAATACGAAGGCGTGGGGAAGAAGATCGTTCACGCCCTCAAGTACCGCGGCTACAAACAGGTAGTCGACAGGCTGGCAACGCCACTCATGCTCCAGGCCCTCGGCGACGGCCGCTTCGACGCCGTCGTTCCCGTACCCCTGCACCGCGCGCGCCGCAGAAAGCGGGGCTTCAACCAGGCCGAGCTCCTGGCAAGGGGCGTCGCGCAGAAGCTAAACGCAAGCGTATCGGATACACTGGAAGTCGTGCGCGGCACAAGGGATCAGGTCGAGCTCTCGGCGGCCCAGAGGCGGGCCAACGTCGCGGGCGCCTACAAGGCCAAGAACTCTCTCCATGGCAGGCTCCTGCTCGTCGACGACGTCTTCACCACAGGCGCGACCATGAACGCATGCGCACTAACCCTCGTAAGCGCCGGCGCGAAAGAAGTCCACGCCCTGAGCCTGTGTAGGACATGTTAGCTGTTAGTTAGAAGCCAAGGGCTAGAAGCCAAAGCCGACCGAAGGGAGGCAAATGAACATACTGGTCAAAGGGCGCAACATCCCTGTGACGGAGGCGCTGGAGCGGTACGCGAGGGAGAAGGTGGAGCGTGTCGCCCGGTTCTTTGACGAGGAGCGGAGCGTCTCGCGGGCCGAGGTCGAGCTCATGCACGAGCGCAACCGCGCCGTCTCCGAGCCTGAGGTG
The DNA here is from genome assembly GCA_038199875.1 of Rubrobacterales bacterium. Classification (GTDB taxonomy): domain Bacteria; phylum Actinomycetota; class Rubrobacteria; order Rubrobacterales; family Rubrobacteraceae; genus Rubrobacter_D. The sequence continues at coordinate 17,184 of JBBPYN010000076.1, read as the reverse complement.
GCCGAGGCCACGTTGTTCATCAACGGGTCGGTGCTCAAGGCAAGCGACGCCTCCGAGGACATGTACGCCTCCATCGACAAAATGGCGGACAAGTTGGAGCGGCAGGTCAAGCGTTTGAGGGGGCGTCAGATCGACCGCTGGCAGGGCCAGCTGAAGAACACGGCGCAACCCTTCGTCGTCGAGGATGAGGAGGAGTTCGGGGCCCGCATCGTGAGGACCAAGCAGTTCCAGATGAAGCCGATGAGCGAGGAGGAGGCGGTACTCCAGCTCGAGCTCCTCGGCCACGACTTCTACGTGTTCACCAGCGCCGATACCGGCGACATAAATGTGGTATACCGGCGTCGTGACGGAAACTACGGGCTCATAGAGCCTGCCCGGTAGTCCGGTGCGACCACTAATATGAGGTAGCTTGTTTTGGCGAACTTGTTGACGAAGATATTGAGGTTGGGCGAGGGCCGCAAGGTCAAGGTCCTGCAGCAGCGCGTGGAGGCGGTCTCGGCGCTCGAGCCCGAGATGGAGAAGCTTAGCGACTCGGAGCTGCGGGCCAAGACCGACGAGTTCAGGGAGAGGCTCGAGGGTGGGGAGACCGTCGACGGGCTGCTGCCCGAGGCTTTCGCCGTCGTGCGGGAGGTCTCCAGGCGTACGCTCGGGATGCGTCCCTTCGACGTCCAGATCATGGGCGGCATAGTCTTGCATGAGGGTAAGATCGCGGAGATGAAGACAGGTGAGGGCAAGACGCTCGCCGCCACAATGCCTGTTTATCTCAATGCCCTCGAAGGCAAGGGTGTACACGTCGTAACCGTCAACGATTACCTGGCGAGGCGCGACGCCGGTTGGATGGGTGAGATCTACACCTTCCTCGGGCTCGAGGTCGGGCTTGTCCAGGAGAGCATGGACTTCGATGAGCGCAAGGTCGCCTACCACTCGGATATCACCTACGGCACCAACGCCCAGTTCGGCTTCGACTACCTCCGCGACAACATAGCGACCTCGACCGAGCAGCTCGTGCAGCGCGACCTCAACTTCGCAATAGTGGACGAGGTCGACTCGATCCTGGTCGACGAGGCCCGCACCCCGCTCATTATCTCAGGTATGCCCGAGAGCGCAGCCGACGTCTACTACCGTTTCGCAGCCATAATCCCGCGCCTGAAGGATGGCGAGGACTACGAAGTCGACGAGAAAAAGCAGCAGGTGGCCCCGACCGAGGGCGGCGTTGAGAAGGTCGAGAACGCGCTTGGCATAGAGAACCTCTACGACGACGTCAACACCAACCTCGTCAACCACCTCAACCAGGCTTTAAGAGCCCAGACGCTTTTCCACAAGGACGACGAGTACATCGTCACCGACGGGCAGGTCTACATCGTGGACGAGTTCACGGGGCGTGTGCTCGAGGGCAGGCGCTATTCAGAGGGGCTCCATCAGGCCATAGAGGCCAAAGAGGGCGTCGAGATCCGGGAGGAGAACCAGACCGTAGCCACCATCACCATCCAGAACTTCTTCAGGATGTACGACAAGCTCTCAGGCATGACGGGCACAGCGGCGACCGAGGCCGACGAGTTCATGCACACGTACAAGATGGAGGTCGTCTCCATCCCCACGCACAAGGAGATGATCCGAGACGACAAAGACGACCTCGTCTACAAGACCGAGAAGGCCAAGCACAGGGCCGTCGTCGATGACATTGCCGAGCGGAACAAGCTGGGCCAACCCATCCTGGTCGGTACTGTCTCTGTCGACGTCTCGGAGCGGCTCTCGGAGCTTCTCAAGCGGCGGGGGATAGCGCACAATATCCTCAACGCCAAGCAGCACGAGCGGGAGGCGGAGATCATCGCCGAGGCCGGCGAGAGGGGCGCGGTGACCATCGCGACCAACATGGCAGGCCGTGGGACAGACATCAAGCTCGGCGAGGGCGTCCCCGATGTCGGGGGGCTCTACGTCCTCGGCACCGAGCGTCACGAGGCGCGCCGCATAGACAACCAGCTCAGGGGCCGGTCGGGGAGGCAGGGAGACCACGGCGAGTCGAGGTTCTACCTCTCATTCGAGGACGAGCTCTTGAGGCTCTTCGGTGGCCAGAGGATGCAGGGCGTCATCGAGCGCATAGGGCTCGAGGAGGACGTGCCGATCGAAGCGGGTATGATCTCCAACTCCGTCAGGCGCGCCCAGGAGCAGGTCGAGAGCCGCAACTTCCAGATCAGGAAACGCATCCTGGAGTACGATGACGTGCTCAACAAGCAGCGAGAGGTGATCTACACGATAAGACGCGACATCCTGATGGGCGAGGACGTAGACACAGCGTCTTACGTGGATGACGTTCTCACAGGTGTCGTCTCCGAGTACGTCTCGGAGGACGTCTACCCGGAAGACTGGGACCTGAGCGCCCTCACTACCGAGGTAAACCGCTTCTACCCGAGCAGGGTAGATTTCAAGGCCATCGACGTGGAGACGCTGACGGCCGCGGAGGTCCTGGCGATGGTCCTCGAAGATGCCCGCGAGCGTCTGGAGGAGCGAAAGGCCGAATGGGACGAGCGGACCGTCGAGCTCGAGAGCATCGGGCTCGCGCGCGGCGACGGGGTTGGTACTTTCGAGGAGGCCGAGCGCCGGACGCTGCTTTCGGTGGTCGACTCCCGCTGGCGGGAGCATCTCTACGAGATGGACTACCTGCGCGAAGGGATCGGCTGGCGCGGTCTCTCCCAGCGCGACCCGCTGGTCGAGTACAAGCGCGAAGGCTACGACATCTTCCAGGAGATGGAGCAGGGCCTCAAGGAAGACTACGTCACCTACATCTACCGCGTCGAGAACATCAAGCTGCGCGAGGAGGAGATGCAGCAGCTCTCCTACAGCGGCGGCAGCGAGGAGCCGAACCAGCGTCCGACGAGCCCGCGCAGGACAGAGGGTAAGATCGGCCGCAACGACCCCTGCCCGTGCGGGAGCGGCAAGAAATACAAGAAGTGCCACGGGATGCCAGGCGCGACGCCGCTCGGGTCCGAGGCCAAGGGTGCCTAGTGACAGAGTCAAATGACAAGACCTCCAAGTTGGAAGAACGCCTCGCCGAGCTCGAGGCGTTCTTCGACGTGGAGGGGCTGCGGGGCGAGGCGGGGGAGCTGGGCGACGAGATGAGTCGGCCCGGTTTCTGGGACGACCCCGAGGAGGCCAAGGCTGTATCCGCCCGCTTCTCGCGCGTGCAGGGTAGGATCGAACTCCTCGCCGGGCTAAGGGGAAGCCTCACGGATTCCGAGGAGCTACTAGAGCTGGCCGAGGAGGACAGGAAACTACTCTCCGAAGTCCAGGAGGAGTTGCGGCGGGTCGAGCGGGTACTCGAGGAGCAGGAGGTGGCAAGGCTCTTCTCCGGCGAGTACGACGACGGCGACGCCATATTGACCATCAACTCAGGCGCGGGCGGGGTCGACTCGCAGGACTGGGCCGAGATGCTGGCCAGGATGTACAGGCGCTGGGCCGAGCGGCGTGGTTTCGGGCTCGAGGTCATTGAGTACACCGAGGGTGAGGAGGCTGGCATAAAGAGCGCCACCTTCACCGTCTCTGGGGAGTACGCCTTCGGGCTGTTGTCTGCCGAGCGCGGGGTGCATCGCCTCGTCAGGATCAGCCCCTTCGACGCCGGCGCGAGGAGGCACACGAGCTTCGCCTCCGTCGCCGTCGCTCCCGTGGTGGGCGAGGCCGTCGAGGTAGAGATAGATGAGAAAGACCTCAAGGTGGACACCTACAGGGCTTCGGGGGCTGGCGGCCAACACGTCAACAAGACCGACTCCGCGGTCAGAATCACACATCTCCCCACGGGCATAGTGGCGCAGTGCCAGAACGAGCGGAGCCAACACCAGAACCGCGAGGTGGCGATGCGGGTCCTCAGGGCGCGCCTCTTCGAGCTCGAGCGTGAGAAACGTGAGCAGGAGATCGCCGCCCAGAGCGGGGAGAAGGCCGAGATCGAATGGGGGTCCCAGATCCGGTCCTACGTGCTCCACCCTTACAAGCTCGTCAAGGACCACCGTACCGCCGAGGAGACGGCGAACGTCGATAGGGTGCTGGACGGCGACCTCGATGCGTTTATCTACGCTTATCTGAAAAACCGGACCGCAGCCTAGCGCCGTGCGGAGCGTCTTCGCCGCCGTACTCGTGCCCGTGGTCGTCGTATTCCTGATCGGGCCATACACTTTCTTGCCGTCGTTGCTCGAGTACGGGGTCGCGCGCGACGTTAAGACCCGCCTCGGGGTCGAAAAGCAGCCTGAGGTAAAGCTGAGGAGCGACCCCCCACTGTCGATGCTGCGGGGAGAGTTCGCGGGTGGCCGTGTCGTCATGAGGAACGCCGATCTTGGCGGCGTGCGGGCGGAGAGGGCGAGTATCGAGTTGGACCCCTTCGATATCAACGTGTGGGCCACCATGAAGAACGGTCGCGTGGTCGACAGGGAGCCACTCTCGGGAGACCTGCGGGTCGAGGTCTCCGAAGACGAGATCTTACGCCTGGCCGAGGCGAGATCCGAGATGCCCGTTACCGGCGTCGACTTGAAGGATGGCGGGGTGGTCATCGGGTCTGAGGCCTCGGCGCTTGGCACGCAGCTCCCCGTCGATGTGGAAGGGGACCTGAGCGTGCGCGACGGCGACCTCGTCTTCGAGCCGCAGGGCCTCGAGGCCGCAGGTGTACCCGTGCCTGAGGAGCTCGCCGACGAGTTGCTCGCAGGGGCTGAGTTCGAGTACCCCCTCGACCGTCTGCCATACCAGACCAGGATCACCGGGGTCGAGACCGGGGAGGGACGGCTAGTGCTAAACGGGAGGGTGCCAAGCATACTGCTCGGGGCCTACCCCGGCGGTTGATAAAGCCCGCGGTTGTTGCTATCGTCCCCGATGGCCGGCCGGGTCCCTGGAGGGGGGATCTCGAATAAAGCATCGGGATTAGTGACGGCCGGCAAAACACACTTGGAGAGATCATGATCCGATTCAACAACGTAACCAAGGTTTACGGTAACGACACGGTCGCCCTCGAGCGGATAAACCTCGAGATAGACCCGGGTGAGTTCGTGTTCCTGGTTGGGGCCAGCGGCTCGGGTAAGTCCACGATAGTGCGCCTCATCTTGAAGGAGATGGAGCCCTCCGCCGGGTCCATCTTCGTCAACGATTCCAGGCTCTCCTCCGTGCCGCGGCGCAGGGTTCCGCGGCTTCGGCGCGAGATCGGGTGCGTCTTCCAGGACTTCAAGCTTCTACCCAACAAGACGGCATCAGAGAACGTAGCCTACGCGATGGAGGTCACGGGCCAGAAGCGGCGTACTATCCGCACGAAGGTACCCCAGATACTCGACCTCGTCGGCCTCTCGGTGAAGATGGACAAGTACCCGGGCCAGCTCTCCGGCGGCGAGCAGCAGCGCGTCTCCATAGCAAGGGCCTTCGTCTCGCAGCCGCCCATACTCGTCGCCGACGAGCCAACGGGCAACCTCGACCCGAACACCAGCGTCGGCATCATGCAGCTTCTGCACAGGATCAACCGCATAGGCACAACCGTCGTGGTCGCGACCCACGACAGGGAGATGGTCGATGTGATGCGCAAGCGGGTGGTCGCCCTCGATGAGGGGCGTATCGTACGCGATAAGGTGAAGGGGGCTTACGCAGATGAGGTTTAACCTGGGTTTCTTCCTGACCGAGGCGTTCAAGAACATCAGGCTCAACCTGCTCATGAGCCTCACCGCCGTCACGACCACGTTCATCTGTATCCTGGTCCTCGGGCTTGGTCTTCTCGTCAGCGACCATATCCAGGGGATAATAGGCTCGGTGCGCGAAGACGTGAGCGTCGAGGTGTTCCCGCCCGACGCCACCAGCCAGGAGCTAGACGCCCTCGCGAACAAGGTTGAAGGCTGGCCCGAGGTCTCCAGGGTAACCGAGGTCTCAGAAGGGGAGGCCTTCGCCGAGTTCAAAGATCAGTTCAAAGACCAGCCGGATTTGTACAAGGACCTCGACCAGGGCGTCCTACCGGCGTCGGTCCAGATCCAACTCGAAGACCCTGGCACCGCCAACCAGGTGGCTGAAAAACTGAAGCAAGAGGGGTTCACCGAAGACGACCTCAGCTATCCGCAGCAGACCATCGACCGCCTCAACTCGGTGACCTCGGTCGTGATCTGGGGCCTCTACGGGGCCACGCTGTTGTTCCTGATCGCGAGCGTGCTCCTTATCTCCAACGCCATAAGGCTCTCCATCTTCGCCAGACGCCAGGAGATCGAAGTGATGAAGCTGGTCGGCGCCTCAGACGGCTTCGTGCGTACCCCCTTCGTCTTCGAAGGCCTCCTCCAGGGCCTCGTCGGCTCACTACTCGCCGCGCTCGCCGTCATCTGGATCAACTACCTCTTCATCGACTGGGCGCACGACGCCCTTCCCTTCGTCCCGGTCTCGGACGCCGCCGTAAACGCCCCCCTCATGCTCCTGACGCTGGTAGTCGCAGGGGTGGGCATAGGCGTAATCGGTAGCTTCCTCTCCGTAACGAGGTTCCTCAGGAAGATATAGCGTTTCAGGCCTCAGGTTACAGAACCTGAAGCCTTTGGCCTGATGCCCAAAGACTAAAGAAAACCTGCTGCGTGGTAGACTCTGAGCGTGCCCTACGAGATACTTTTGGGAGCGCTCTCTTGATACTTCCGGCCATGCTGGTCCGTCGGGGGAAGTACTCGGTAGCAGACCCGCTCTTCGTCGAGGAGCGGCGTCCCGTGCTGGTCGCACGCAAGCTTCGCAGGGGTGCCGAAGCTGGAGATATCGTCCTCGTGAACGCCCGCGAGAAGAACCGCTCGCTGCGGGGCGAGGTGACGCGTGTGATCGGGACCTCCGAGGACCCGCGAAACGTCTACGAGGCCCTCTTCGCCTCCATCGGGACCTCCCGAGGGTTTCCGCGGAAGGTCGAGGAGGAGGCCGAAGCTGTTGCACACAGAGAGAAAGGTGAGCGCCAGGACCTGCGTCACCTGCCTACCGTCACCATCGACGGCGCTGACGCCAAAGACTTCGACGATGCGATCTCGGTCGAGCGCGCCGACGGTGGGTACAGGGTCTGGGTCCATATAGCCGACGTGACGCAATACGTAGATCCCGGCTCCGCGCTAGACAAGCAGGCGGCCTACAGGGCCAACTCGGTCTATCTTCCAGGGACGGTTGCACCGATGCTCCCCCGGCGTCTCTCGGACGACGTCTGCTCCTTGAGGCCGCACGCTGATCGGGCAGCCGTTTCGGTCGAGATGGAGGTCGACGCAGAAGGCGTAGCCAGGGGCTTCAGGGCTTACCGGAGCGTGATCGTCAGCGATGCCAGGCTGACCTACGAGGCCGTCGACGCGTTCTTGCTCGGTGAGGGAGAGGTGGAGAGGTCGGAGCTGATCAGGACCGCTTACGAGCTCTCGCGCAAGCTCAAGATGCGGGCTGCGAGACGGGGCAAGTTGGAGCTCGGCGGGCGCGAGCCCGAATACGAGATCGATGAAGATGGGGTTCCCTTTGGCGCCGGAGTCCGCCGTTCGACGCCGGCGAGGGAGTTGATCGAAGAGCTCATGGTCCTCGCCAACGAATCGGTCGCGAAGATGCTGCAGCACAAGAAGAGCGGCGTCTTCAGGGTACACGAGAGGCCGGATGCTGAGTCGCTGGAGACACTGGCCGAGCGGCTCGCCGCCGTCGGGATGCAGGCGGAGCCAACGCCCGAGAACCTGGGGACCATCTCCCAGATGGCCAAGTCCGACGCGGTGAACTACCTGATCCTACGTTCCATCCCGCGCGCCCTCTACTCGCCCGATGACCTGGGCCACTACGGCCTTGCCCTCGAGCACTACACCCACTTCACCTCCCCGATCCGTCGCTACGCTGACGTCCTCGTCCACCGCGCCCTGCTCGACGAAGACCCGCCCGAGGACCTCCCTGCGGTCGCGGAATCCATCTCCGAGAGGGAGTACCGGTCCATGATCTGCGAGCGTACCTCGGATGAGTACACGCTGATGTGGCTGATGCGTGACAGGGTGGGGGATGTGCTAGAAGGAACTGTTGTGAGCACGGCCTCCTTCGGGCTCTTCGTGGAGCTCGAGACGGGCGCGACTGGCCTCGTCCACGTGAGCAAGCTCCCCGGTTGGTGGGAGCTGGAGGCGAACGGCGTCGTCCTCTCCAACGACGCAATAGGGGCTTCCTACAGGGTGGGGGACAGGGTACTGGTAGAATTGCTCGATGTTCTCCCGCTGATGCAGCGGGCCGAGCTGAGGGTGGTGAAACACTTATGACAGACTTCGCGCGCAACAAGAAGGCGTTGCACGACTTCGACATCGAAGAGTCGTACGAAGCCGGCATACAATTAACGGGCCCCGAGGTAAAGTCCGTCAGGGAAGGCAGGGCGAACCTCAAGGAGAGCTACGCGCGGGTAAGGGACGGGGAAGTGTTCCTGATCGGGGCGCACATCTCGCCATACGCGAACGCCAGGCAGGAAAGGCAACTCCCCACCCGAGACCGCAAGCTGCTCCTGCACAGAAAAGAGATCGACCGCCTCATAGGCAAGAGCCAGGAAGACGGTAAGACCCTGATCCCCCTCAAGCTCTACTCGAAAAACGGCATCGTCAAACTGCAGATCGCCGTGGCCGGCCGCAAGAAGCAGTACGACAAACGACGCGAGATAGCCAAGAAGACGGCGAACCGCGAGATCGAACGTGCCATGAAAGAACGCCTGAGACGCTAGCGTGTTTTGTTTGCAGAATCCCTCCAAAATGGTAGAATATTTGTCTTACAAGGGGGCGCATAGGCTTCGACGGGAGTGGTCAGCGTCCTGTGAGACGAGCCGAGTTTGCTGGAGACTCGTAAAACGCCGGCAACACAAGATACACGCCGATAACGATATGGCTCTGGCTGCTTGATTAACAAGTAGTCCATCGGTCCGGGCGGCCCACGGCCCGGTTCCCGGTGTCATTTAGTGGGCTCACCCTCCGGGTTCTGGCCCGGTGCACGGGGGGGACACTCAACGGGCTAGCCTCGCGGCGGCGCCCCGGTCCGTTGCGGAAGGCGAAGCTAAACCGGGAGCTATGCTCGTAGAATCTCACGGACGGCGCGCTCGCGGACGCGGGTTCGATTCCCGCCGCCTCCACTGAAATGGGCCGGGGTTCCCCGGCCCGCACGTTCCAGCCTTCGGCTTTCACTTGTCAGCACGCTCCCTACGGTCGCTTTCAGCTTTATCTCGAATGGCGTCTCCCAGGCTCGCAAAGCGAAGCCATGCCTGTGAGCTTTTGCTTGCGAACGGCGGTCACTACACGATCGCACTTGCTGACAAGCGAAGGCTTAAAGCCTGAGCGTGCTGACGAGTGAGGGTCGAAGGCCCGTAGCGTGCGGACGAGCGGAGCCCGAAGGGCGCAGCGTGCTGACAAGCGACCGTAGGGAGCGTGCTGAAAGGATATAATCCGGTTCCGTGAGTGATCCGCGGCCAATTGGGGTTTTCGATTCTGGTGTCGGCGGGCTGACGGTGCTGGCGGAGATCAGGGACCGTCTGCCCTACGAGCACACCGTATATTTCGGGGACACTGCCAGGGTGCCTTACGGGGTCAGGGACCTCGCCGAGGTGCGGTGGTTTACCTTCGAGATCATCAACTACCTCATCGGGATGGACGTGAAGCTGGTCGTGATCGCGTGCAACACGGCGACGGCGGCCGCCCTCAGAGCGACCCAGCGTTCTTTCGAGGTCCCGATCATCGGTGTCATAGAGCCTGGTGCGCGGGCCGCGGTGGAGGAGACGCGCAACAGGCGCGTCGGCGTGCTGGCGACGCCGCTGACCGCATCCAGTGGTGCCTACAGGCGGGCCGTTCACTCTCTGGATGCGGGGATCGAGGTCCACGAGCAGGCATGCCCCGAGTTCGTGCCGATGATCGAACGCGGCATGGTGGACGGGCCCGAGCTGGAAACGGTCGCGCGGGGCTACCTTGAGCCGCTCATGGAGCGCATGGTCGACGCAGTCGTGCTCGGGTGTACCCACTACCCGCTCATCTCGGCACCCATCAACCGTATCCTCGGTCCGGAGGTGCGCCTGATCTCCTCAGCAGGCCAGACCGCCCTCGAAGTGGGCCGCGTCCTGTCCAGGCGGGATCGCCTTCGCCGCCCTCGGCACGTCGATGACGAGGGCGCTGCCACCTTCGTGTGCAGCGCCGACCCGGAAGAGTTCGCCGCCCTCGGAGGCCGCTTCCTGGACGAGGAGATCGAAGCCGTGGCCCCGGCGACCGTAATTTAAAGATCCCCTCGCTTTGCTATACTCACGTCAGGTCTTTGCGGGGCGTGGCGCAGCCTGGTAGCGCACCTGCTTTGGGAGCAGGGGGTCGGAGGTTCAAATCCTCTCGCCCCGACAGCGAAGCCGCCGCGCGGGTGTAGCTCAACGGTAGAGCCCCAGCCTTCCAAGCTGGTTATGGGGGTTCGATTCCCCTCACCCGCTCTCCGCCAGTATTTCAGGTACGGGTTGCGGAAACGTCTCCTCCGCCGCAAGGGCCGCTTCCAACAACGCACCGCCAGGCCCTGGCTCCTCCGCTTCGACGAGCACCCTCCACTCCAGCGGCCCGCGGTTGTGTGTAACTCCACCAACGTTAGCGCTCTGTTCCCGGAAAACGTTACTATCATTTTCTAACCGCTGTTATACTGTTCGCATGACAGACAGAGGTAAAGTGCGGCGCGGCTGGTTCGTCCTGGTCTACAAGCTGCCGGCCGAGCCCACCCGCCTGCGGGCGGGTGTGTGGAGGAAGCTCAAGGCTGCAGGGGCTGTGGCTTTGCAGAATGGGGTGGCGGCGTTGCCGGCGGGCGAGCGGGCGATGCGGGGCGTGGCCCAGGAGGCTAGGGAGCTTGGTGGGACGGCCCACCTCTTGCGGGGGGAGGCGGTGGGTGATGAGGCGGCGCTCGTGGGGGCGTTCGGGGAGGCGCGGGACGCCGAGTACGCGGAGGTATTGAGCAAGTGCAGTGACTTCCACGCCGAGCTGGAGAAGGAGCGCGCGGCTGGGAAGTTTACCTTCGCCGAGCTCGAGGAGAACGAGGAGGACCTCGCCAAGCTGGAGGCCTGGCTGCGCAAGGTGGAGTTAAGGGACCGTTTCGGCGCGCCTTCGGCCCGGGAGGCGAGGGCGGCGGTCTTTGGGTGCAGGGAGGATCTGGAGGCGTTCGCCTCCTCGGTGTACGAGGCCGCGAACCACGGCTCGGCGGGCCAGGCGCCGTCAGGGCCGTGAGCGGGTAGGGGCGGCACCTTGAGCGTGGTCTTTTCGCTCGGCCTCTTCGGCGTCGGCGTGGCGCTGGTTATCTGGGCGACGGAGCGTCTGCTCGAGGGCCTGATCGGGCTCGCGTGGCTGCTCAGGGTATCGGCCTTCGCAGTCGCGGCGATCCTCTCGGGCTTCGAGGCCGAGAACGTGGCTGTGGGCATTGCGGCAGCCAGGCGCGGCGCCGATGAGCTGGCGCTTGGGACGGTCCTGGGCGGGGCCATCTTTCTGGTGTGCGTCGCCCTTGGCCTCGGGGCGGTGCTCTACCCGTTGCGAGTGAGGTTGCCCCGCGGTCTCCTCGTGCTGATGGCGGCGTGCCCTCTGGCAGTCGGGATAGGGCTCATCGGGGGCACGACCGGCAGACTGTCGGGGGTGGTATTGCTCGCGGCCTTCGCCCTTGCCATCGCCTACCTGGTCGTGGCCTCCCGCCACCACAGCTTCCTGGAGTCCGAAGAGGTGCAAGAGGCCGAGGAGAAGCGCCGCTCGTTCCCGCAGGCCGCCGGCCTGACTGTCCTCGGCCTGGCCGTGATCGTGGTCGGCGGCGAGTTGGTCACCGTGGGGGCCGAGGGCATCGTCTCAGCCCTCGGCCTCTCCGCGCTCCTCGTCGGCATGGTCATCACCCCTGCGGCCATAGAGATCGAGGAGGTGGTCCGCCAGGCAATCCCGGCCAGGGAAGGCAGGCCCGAGGTCTCGGCAGGCAACCTGGTCGGTACCCTTCTGTACTTCCTGTGGTTCAACCTTGGTCTGATCTCACTGCTCGCGCCCGTGAGGGTGAACCCGCAGGTGATCTCGTTCGACTGGCCCTTCCTGGTCGCGGTCACCTGGCTGGCGACCTTCTTCTTCGCCAGGGGCAGGGTCGGACGGGCAGAGGGCGTAATGCTCCTCTCTGCATACGCCCTCTACGCCGCCCTCCGTGCCTTCTATTTGTAGCAAGTCAGCATTTCATACGGAATCCGGTTGTATACTTCGGGGCATGGATGAGAGACGCAGTTCCGAAGAATCCGAGTCCCGCCGCTTGGAGGTGCTCTACCGGAAGGCCGCAGATCCGGTGCTACGTACCCACCTTTTGATGGTCTGGCGTATGTCGCTGGGTGAGCCGATCGGGCAGGTCGCCCGGACGGGGGGATGGCGGTCGTGCTGGCACTAGGCTACTGAAAGGGCCTCTGCAAGCAGTCCGTTATGGACTATTAGCCATCAACTCTTTGTGCTTGCTGACCTGCCGGGCTACGACGGATCAGCTAAGGGACTGTGACCACGAGCCTGCCGGCGACGTGCCCGGCCTCGCTCGTTGCTTGCGCTTCCGCCGCCTCCTCGAGTGGGAAGGTCTTCTCGACGGGGATGCTGAACGCGCCCTCGGTGTAAAGCCGTGCCGCCTCCTCCATGGCGCCCGCGGCATTCGTTGACGTGGTAGAGACCTGTGCGCCGTGCTCCGGAGCACTGAAGTCGGCGATAGACAGTACTTTGGAGGGCTCACCGGTGAGTTCGATCAGCTCGGGGATGATGCCCGAGCCAGCGATATCGAGGGCCGCGTCGACCCCGCTCGGGGCAAAGGCGCGGACCCGGTCGACGAGACCGGCTCCGTAGGTCGTGGGGGTAGCGCCGAGCGATCGCAGATAGTCCTGGTTACGTTCACTGGCGGTTCCGATGACGTTGCTCCCACGCTGGCGCGCGATCTGGACGACTGCCGAACCAACACCCCCGGCCGCCCCACTTACGAGCAACGTCTCGCCCGGCTGCACCCCAACCTGATCGAGAATCCGGATCGCCGTCTCGGCGGGAACCGGATAGCCAGCGGCCTCCTCGAACGACAGTCCAGAAGGCTTCGCCACCCAGGTCGAGAGCACCGCGTACTCGGCTAACGTCGCGGACCCGGTCCCGAACACGGCGTCGCCTACAGCGACATCGCCTACCCCTTCACCAACTTCGTCGACCACGCCAGCCGCGTCCATCCCGGTCCCCGACGGCTGGTCGAGTGGCGTCCCCCCGCCCAAGTATCCGGCCCGGATCTTCCAGTCGATACCGTTCACGCCAGCGGCACGAACAGCGATCCGCACCTGACCTGCGCCGGCATGCGGCTCTTCCGCCTCCACGACCTGCAACACCTCGGGACCACCATACTCGGCAAATTGCACTGCCTGCATCAACTTCTCCTCGCCTCAGCGGACCTTGCACCGAGAGCATATCAGGCGCATGTTCACAAAAACCTCTGGGGCTACAGGCCCCGCCAGCCCAACCTGCCGCGGAATGCGCAAGCCCTGGCGCACGTACGCTACAATAGCGTCCGTTTGTGACCGTGGTAGATGCAACAAGGTGCGGAATGATCACTTTAGAGGCTTTAGCGTGAGCTATTGGTGCCATCGGAGTTCTTGGCTCGACCTCGGAGGCAAAAGTTCCGCATACATAAGCCGAATGCGCCCGTAGCTCAGGGGACAGAGCAGCGGACTTCTAATCCGCCGGTCGCAGGTTCGAATCCTGCCGGGCGCGCTTATAAATTTGCTGCAAATGAAGAGAAAACCGGAGGACGTGACGCATTCTCTGAGGTCCTCTGACACCGGCCGGGTCGGCACCGACGGTGGTCAGCGGCTGAGCGTGGCCTCTTCGTCCAGCCGGGCGAGTTTGTGCGGGTTGCGGATCGCGTAGATGCGGGTGATCCGGCCGTCCGCGACCACCAGGCTGACCGCCGTGTCGAGCTCGCCGGCGAGATCGATCCGGCCTGCGGGCGCGCCGTTCAGCCACACGGTGCCGACCACCGCATCCGGCGCGAGCGTCCTGAAGCGGGAGAGTAGGGTCGCCACCCGGTCGCGGCCCACCACCGGATGCCGGACAGCGGCCACCTCGCCGCCGCCGTCGGCGACCAGCACCACGTCGGGCGCGAGCACGTCGAGCAGCACCTGGAGATCACCGGTCCGCAGCGCAGCCAGGAACCGGTCGACCACCTGCTGGTGTTCGGCGCGATCGACCTGTATACGCGGCCGCCGCGCGGCCACGTGCTCCCTGGCCCGGTGAGCGATCTGACGGACAGCGGCCGGCGTCTTGTCGACCGCCGCAGCGATGTCAGCGTAGGGCACCTCGAAGACCTCGCGGAGGACGAAGACCGCCCGTTCGGCGGGCGCGAGGGTCTCCAGCACGGTCAGCATCGCGATCGAGACACTCTCGGCGAACTCGACATCCTCGGCCACATCGGGGCTGGTGGGCAGCGGCTCGGGCAGCCACTCTCCCACGTACTCTTCGCGCCGCCGCGCCAGCGTCCGCAGCTGGTTGAGCGCCTGGCGGGTGACGATCCTTACCAGGTAGGCCCGCGGGTCCCGCACCTCGGCGCGGTCGACGTCGGCCCACCGCAGCCAGGTCTCCTGCACCACGTCCTCGGCGTCGGCGGCCGAGCCGAGCATCTCGTAGGCGACGGTGAAGAGCAGGCTGCGGTGGGTGACGAACGGGTCGTCGGTCATGCCGTCGAGGACACGGCGAGTGGCTTCAGGTCACAGGCCTCCGAGAACTCCTGCGACTCGATGCCGAACGCGGTGTTGGAGCGGGTGTACAGGTTTGCCAACCCGATGAACGCGGTGAGCTCGACCAGCGCGGGCGCGCCGAGCTCCTCGAGCAGCCTGGCGGACATCTCGTCGGTCACCGTGGGCGGGGTCAGCGACATCGCCTCAGCATACTCCATGACGTCGCGCTCCAGCGGCGTGAAGACATCGGACTCGCGCCACCGGGGCACCTCACGCGCCTTGGTCTCGTCGAGTCCTTCGTTGTGGGCCTGGAAGTAGCCGAGGTCCAGGCAGAAGCTGCAGCCGACCAGGTTGGCCACCGCCATGTGGGCGAACGACTTCAGGTTCTCGTCACACTGGTCCCACTTCTGTGCCTTGCGACCGACGCTGAAGGAGAAGTTCAGCACCTTCCGGTTGTGCCAAGCCACCTCGACCGGCTCGGGCACGTCGCCGAGCATCTTGCGGGACATCCGCCTGACCATGGCGCCGTAGATGCCGGTCAGTTCGGCCTTCGGGATCCTGATGTTGCTCGTCATGTCTCCTCCAGGGTTTCTCTTGGCTTCGACATGAAGACACCGGCCGGGAATCGGTTGTGACAGCCTCGGCGGATTTCAGAGGCTTGAGCTTGCCCAGCGCATCTCTGGCCTCCTCCCCAGTAAGCGGACGTCAGTGCGAGGTCTTCTCGTACTGGACGAGCCGCGACTGCAGATCCGGATATGAGGTTGCGCCAGGGATGTCTCGTCCGTCTCGGACCGCGGTCGCAACCTCGGC
Organism: Rubrobacterales bacterium; assembly: GCA_038199875.1. Lineage (GTDB taxonomy): Bacteria > Actinomycetota > Rubrobacteria > Rubrobacterales > Rubrobacteraceae > Rubrobacter_D. The sequence continues at coordinate 1,718 of JBBPYN010000076.1, read as the reverse complement.
CGCAGCGTGGATCGCGGCGCGGTAAGGCAGCGAACCGGTGCTGACGCGACGGACGCCGAGCTCGGCAAGCTCGTCGAGCGACAGAGCGGGGATCACCAGCACGTTGACCGGCACCGGGATTGTAGCGGTCAACGTGCTGAGTACATCCGGGTCGCTGGCGCCGGGGACGAAGATGCCGTCGGCACCGGCGTCGAGAAACGCCAGGGCGGACGGAACGTCCCAGGCATTCGGCAGCAACAGCGGCTTATCGGCTTGATGAAGGTCGGAGAACGTCATCCTTCTTGTGCTCCTATCTGACGGTGTGCCTGACCACCAGCTCGCGCCGGCGAGGTATGCCCGCGTCCAATTGGGCTCGACTTCCATTCATGAGCTTGACAGCCCATTAAACACTATTTGCTGGGCCGTCAAGCCCACTTTCTGACATGATCGAGGCTATGACGGTGCCTGACGAATGTGACGAGCGACCCCACAAGTTGACGCCAAGGGGTTGGGCTACCAGGGAACGGATCGTCGAGGCGGCCGCAGACCTCATCTACACGCACGGTGTGCAAGGCACGACCAACGACCCGCCGCGTTTAGTCATCCTATGCCGAGGAATGTGGGCGCATCCACGGAGGGGACGCGGATATGCACCTGGTCGGGCTCATGGTCGCCGCAGGGGGCCACGCTCGGGCCAGCCTCGCGAGCTTACGTGACCGCCGCAAACCTTTTCGGGATGAGATCGAAGTGGGGCCCGCATTGCAGAAGCGATTGTTCCGCGGGCCGGATCACCTTACACTGCCTACGGTGGGTTATGAGTAACGAGGCGGAGGATCCCCGTGGTTGAGAAGCCATACCTCTTTGCCAACGATCGTCCAGGACGAAGGGCGGACGTTGTTGCGTTGGCCCGAGAGGTAGAGAGACGAGGCTTTCCAGGACTTTTCTCGGAGAGCCCCGGTGATAACCTGACGCTCTCGCTCGCCGTGCTGGATCGTACCAGGCGGATCGCCGTTGGCACCGGTATCGCGGGCATCTACCTGCGCCACCCTCACACAATGGCGACCGGGGCCTCGTTGATCGAGGAACTCCACCCGGGACGTTTCTTGCTTGGCCTGGGGACTTCGCACGTGCCGTTTCACGAGGAGATGGGCGTTCGCTACGGTAAGCCCCTGGACGACATGCGGCGCTACGTGCAGAACATACGCTCCGCGTCGGAAGGAGCACCGTGTCCTCCCATTATGGTGGCGGCCTTGCGGAAGCGGATGAGCGCGCTGGCCGGAGAGATCGGGGACGGGGTGATGTGGGCGAATGCCGCGCTTTCGCACCTGCCGTTTTCGCTGGCCCAGATTCCGCCCGAACGACGGTCTTCGTTGATCCTGAGTAACTCGGCCCCAGTGTGTGTCTCGGAAGATCGCGGGGCCGCGCTCCTGGCCATCCGTCGCTACCTGCTGTTCTACCTGAAACTCCCCAACTACCAGAACTACTTTGTCGAGGCCGGCTACGAGGAGGAAGTTGCAGTTGCCCGGTCGGCCATAGAAAATGATGACGACGAGGGCGTGATGGCCGCCATCCCGGAGAGAATGGCTTCCGACGTAGCACTCCTCGGCACGAAGGCCGAGGTGCTCGAGAAAGCCGAAGCCTGGGCTGCGGCGGGCATCACGCACCTGGTGCTCGACTGTACCTCCACCACTGGCGATCGCCTCGATGCCGCCTACGAGGTTATCGAAACGTTCACCTAG
>JBBPYN010000075.1:0-15934 GCA_038199875.1 Rubrobacterales bacterium | reverse complement strand
TGATACCAGGTCCGTTTGAATAGCCGTGCTTCTCACGCGGCATCAGGCCACTACCGGTAGCGGACGTAGGAGCGGATGAGCTCGGCCCTGATGTTCAGGGTAGCGGGACGTTACGGGCGCGTAGATAATGGGGCCATGGCAGGCCGCGCGAAGCTCATCGGGTTCAACCACATCGCCCTCGAGGTCGGGGATATCGAGGAGGCGCTTGAGTTCTACGGACGCCTCTTCGAAATAGAGCTGCGGGGCCGTGGACCAAGGATGGCGTTTATAGACGCAGGGGACCAGTTCATCGCGCTCGCAGAAGGCGAGAGCCGCTCGCCAGACGATCATAGGCACATCGGGATGGTGGTCGATGACAGGCGGGTTGTCCGTCGCGCCTTGAGGGAGATGGGGGTTGAGATAATGCCAGGCAGGGGCCTGGATTTCCTCGACCCGTGGGGCAACCACTGGCAGGTCGTCGATTACTCGGAGATACAATTCACCAAAGCGCCCGAAGTCCTGAATGGCATGGGCCTGAGGAGTTTAAAGAAGTCGGAGAAGGCGCTGGAGGAACTGCGCAGGAAAGGACTGGCCCCGGAATAGGGTTGGTTTCGCCGAAGGCCTTCTCCATACCATTCATCATGATTTCATTCTGCATTCATCGCCGTGTGCTCTGATTGGACTCGCGTAAGACAAATATCCGACCAGGCAATGCAGTCCAGGATTGAGGAGTGTGGCAGATGAGCGACGAGCGGGTTGTCGCGGTTGACCTCGCATCGGTCTACGAGACGGCTGAAAGGGATGGCCTGATCCGAATCCTCGCCTGGGGCGACAGGGTAGAGGTCGAAGAGGTAACCGACGAGCACGTCAGGATCAAGACCACCAGGTTCCTGACGAAGCCCGACGGTAGCATCGAGCCTGTACCTACCTCCGGATTCATCGTACCGTCGGCCGCCAGCCGCATAGGGCCCGACGAGGTCGTTGCTACGCGGGAGGAAGCCGGGGTCCTCAAGGTTGACTTCGTTGACGTGCAGCAGGGAGACGCTTCGGCGATCGAGACGCCAGGTGGCCGGGTCGTTCTTGTGGATGGCGGCGACAACCAGCTCTTCGCCCGCTACCTCGCGAGCCGCTACCGCCCCACGAGCGAGGATGAGCCCAGAGAGGTCGAGTGCATCGTCGTGACCCACGGCGACGCCGACCATTTCTCGGGTCTCGCAGAGATCCTGGAGTCCGAGGGCCACGCTCTGGAGTACAAGCGGCTCTTCATGCGGCCCCGGCGCGTTTATCACAACGGTCTAATCAAGCGGCCGAGTAGCGTGGCTGAGAAGGATAGTTTTGGCGAGAGCATCGTGGTTGGCGACGAGCGGATCATCACCGAGCTCGAGACGGACCTGTTCGGGGTGGAAGATTCCAAGATGAACCAGTACTTCCTGAAGTGGAAGAAGGCGCTAGCCACCTACAACGGGCGCGAGGGAGGTTCAATCGAGTTCCGCCGATTGGCCAGGGGGGATGACGACGCCTTCGACTTCCTCGACGACGAGAACCTGGAAGTAGAGGTGCTTGGGCCTATCCTGACGCGGGAGGATGGCGTGGAGGGTTTGAGGTTCCTCGGCGAGCCGGAAGAGGGGCCACGCGTAGGACACCACTCGCTGGAGGACCCCCCCGGCGGCACTTTCTCCGGCATCTCTGCGTCGCACACCATAAACGGCCACTCCGTCGTGCTGCGCCTGACCTACGGCGACTTCAGCTTCCTTTTCGCAGGGGACCTCAACGAAGAGGCGGAGATCGACCTGCTGCGAGCCCATGATAACGGGGAGATCAATCTCCGGTCGGAGGTACTGAAGGCGCCACACCACGGCTCGGACGATTTCCTGCCCGAGTTCGTAGGGGCGATAGCGCCGATGGTCTCGATAATATCTTCTGGCGACGAGAGCGCGCGCAAGGAGTACATCCACCCGCGGGCGACCCTGGTAGGGGCGCTCGGCAAGCACTCGCGGGCTGACGAACCGATCATCTTCGTCACGGAGCTGGTGGCCTTCTTCAAGGCTGAGGGTGTCTTGAGGCCGGAGTTCCACGGGCTCGCAGAGGACGGGGCACCCTTGATGGAGGACGGTCAGCCCGTCTTGAACGAGGAGGCGGAGCGGCGTGGGAGTTTTTTCGCCTTCAGCCGGGCTGCGTTCGGGCTGGTGAGCTCGCGGACGGACGGCTCACGCCTGCTGGTGTACACCAACAGCGGCCGGACAGATCTGAAGGAGGCATACGCCTTCGGGACAGATGACGCAGGCGAGACCGTTCCCGTGAAGGTGCGCCGCGTATGACGTGGTTGTTGTAGGCGAGGACCTGCTGCTGTCGCCCCAGGGTGCCCATATCTACAACAAACTCTGTCTTCACGCAGTTGTCGTCAGACTATGTTCGTAGGCCTGGTAGCTTCGACCCTTGTTTGTTTCGCCGGCCTCTGAGCGAACCGATGCACACCGAACTGCTACCTGTAGGTAGTGATAGAGAGATGATCGAACTTCAGCACGTCCTCTACATCGTCTGTATCGGGCTTCTCTACCCCACTGGCGATCACTGGAACCACGGTCACCCTAATCTCTTCGCCTTTAGTTACCGCCTGCTGCAGGGCCTGTGTAGCCCTCACCGCCTTTATCTCTGGTGTCAGAGGGTGGGATTGCCGCGGGTCGTACGCACGCTGCTCACCCGAAACCTCGCAGTGCCCAACGTCACCGTAGCATCCGCCGTGTCCAAAGATAAAGAACGATCCAACGTATCCGTTCTCTACAGTCAATTCGGTTCGCTCATTGGCCTCGGGGTTGTTGACGAACACGCGTCCCTCGAAAGAAGCACCGGAGTGATCCAAGCCATGAAATTCTATGGCGGCCCGGGCGAAGTCCTCCGACGAAGGAGAAGCCTCTATACCGATTGGCTCAGAGGTGTAAGCCTTAGCTTGCACTATCAAACCTCCTGTGTTGTCTCTCCAATTTTACACCAGTTTTCATCCAGGCCCCCCAACGACCACCCCGGATACAGCGTACTCATAGCCGAGGGCTTCGATACTCAAGACATCCCTGACCGTCACTCCAAACGGCTGCAGCACCACCGTCAGATGATCGGCTGGAATATTGTCGATTCCGTTCTCCAGCTGCCACAAATACCAAATCCGGTCGATCATGCAATGGTGCGACCAGAATATAGGGTCATATGCGGCCCTGTTCTGACTTCCCATATCGCCGGCTATCAGCTGCCCGTCCTCTACCGATTCACCACCGGTCCAGCCGTGAATAAAGTCATGGATATTCCGAAGGGTCTGCGAGAATCCCAAGGGGCCCTCGAATTGCGTTATCGAGTTCATTGCCGTGATGAGACGCTCACCAACAGGACGGTCATCATCTCTATTGCCAATGATCGAATTGATCACCAGTAGCAAGACCTCGCGTATCTGCGGAAACTGTTGGGTGTGTTGACCGGGGAAACGGCGTGTATCGCGATCCAGGACTTCAGATGGCACCACATAGTCTGTGGATCTCATATGTGCTTTGTAGAGCGGGTTCGGTTGTCCATCTACCGTCTCGGCAGAGAACACTTCTGGAACACCGAATTCGAGCGATCGCTCCGAACTCCAATCCCACCAGGGGATCCCGGCGTCCTCGTCTTGATCACGGAGATAGTGTTCGACATAAAGCAGGTAGGCACGATGCCATGGAAGCCAGAGATCGTAGTCGAGCCTGAGGGAGGGATGCCAGTTCTGGCGAAAGGGGCGGGGTCCATGCCAACAATAGCCTTGCGGATTACCGTGTATCCCCGCCCAATAGTTGTAACCGCGATAATCGGGTATCGTCATCATACCCGCGTAGGCGTCGCGAAGCTTGCGGAGCTCTTCAGGCTCCGAGTGCGAGAGAATATCTACATCCTTCCGCACAGCCTTGCCGTTTGACATTACGCCCTCCTATTCTTGGGCTGTTTTGCTGCACTGCCGGGATACTCTTGTCGATTGCCACGATCGTTAGCTCCAGTGGAGGCTCGTATCCAGGATATAGTGTTGACATCCTCCTTCTTTCGGTTAGCGAAACGCCTCACGCTAGGTGCGATTCTATGACCCTCTCGAACCCGGGTGTGCTCTTGCACTACGAAACCATGTGGCGATGAATTCCCGATGAATCCAGAGCGGCCTTCGGTGAAAACCTCCTCAGGGGCCCTTCTTCTCCTGGACCTACCCTAAGACCATTGTGTCTCGGGGCGTACCTGGGGCTCGTTGTCGACTTCCAGGTCCACTTTCTCGTTGAAGAAGCTGAGGTGGTCCTTGATCCCCGCAACTGCGGCGATGGGCTCGGGATAGTGCCAGACGAGGTCCTCTACGGTCTCTCCACCGGCCTCCACCGAGTGGTAGGACGCGGTCCCCTTGTAAGGACATTGTGTATGTTTGTCGCTCGGAGCGAGGACGTCGTCGCGAACGTCCTTGGGCGGGATGTAGTAGCGCGGCGGCAGTCCGGTCTCGAAGAGGACTTTGGGGTGATCCGTCTCCGCGACCACCTCTCCGTTGACGCTGACCTTGACGTGCCTGGAGCTCTCTAGCGCGTCCACCCTGTGATAGGGATCTCGGGGATGAACGAAAATCTCCTCATCCTCCTCGAACCACGCGTCCATCTTCCGGAAGTAGAACGCGACGTATCCCGCTAGCGCCGGCGCAGAGTCTATCGGCTCAGGGTATCCCCACACGGCGTTCTCTGCGATATTCTCACCGACGCGCACCGACCAGTACGAGGCGTCGCCCTTGAAAGGGCAATGCGTCGTGTGGTCCGTGGTCTCTAGAAGGTCCATCCGCACGTCTTCTCTAGGGAAGTAGTAGATGGGCAGGTGACCCGTCTCGTGCATGAGCTTGGCGCGGCGGCTGTCGGCCACGGTCTCGCCACCGAACACGGCCCTCACCCGGCGCGGAGAATCTTCGAAGTAAAGCACGTGGTCACTCGGGGCATGTACCTCGAAGTTGAAAGTCTTTTCGCCCTGGTCGCCGAAAGGCCCGGTCCCGATCGTCAGCGTCATACCTTGCTCCTCTCCAGGATTGCCATGTCCTTATGTTACACCGGAGGCGCAGGATAGCCCTCCTGCGCCTCCGGTGCGGGAAGCGTATACTGGCCTCGCCCCATCAGGGCAACCGATGCGTCTCGAGAATATGTCCGGTCGGAAACAGGATAGAACCCATGAGCCCCTGCGCGTTCGGTAACGGGGTCGGGGCAGACGTAAGCGTATCGGGGAAAGGAAAGTGATGCTTCGGGAGACGGGCACCGCCGAGATCAACGACGCTCAGGTTTACTACGAGGTCGCGGGAGAGGGCGAGCCGCTCGTCCTCGTACACGCTGGGATCGCTGACAGCAGGATGTGGGACGACCAGATCGGCGCTTTCGCCGGCGGCTACAGGGCGATCCGCTACGACATGCGCGGCTTCGGACAAACGGAGATGGTAGAAGTACCGTTCTCCCACCACGAGGACCTGCGCGGTCTGTTGGACTCTCTAGGCGTCGGCCGGACACATATCGTGAGCTGTTCGATGGGGGGCGGGGCCGTGCTCGACTTCGCTCTCGAGTACCCGGAGCGGGTCGGGAACCTCGTCCTAGTCGGGTCGGCTGTCGGCGGGTTCAACCCGGACTTCGACCCCCCGAAGGAGTGGGACGAACTCGTCGCTGCAGATGAGGCCGGGGACCTGGGGCTCATCTCGGAGCTCGAGGTCAGGATGTGGGTCGACGGCCCGGGGAGGTTCCCCGAAGATGTCGAGGCTTCCGTCCGTGATCTGGTCCGCGAGATGAACCTGATCGCCCTGCAAAACGAGGCCACAGGACTTGGCGATGAATGGGAGCCGGAGCCGCCCGCAGCGGACCGTCTCCCTGACGTCCAGGCCCCGACGCTCCTGATAGTGGGCGACGAGGACCAGCCGAGGGTCTTCGCCGCGGCAGACCTTCTGGAGAAGGAGCTACCGCACGTACGCAAGGTAGTCATGCACGACACGGCGCACGTGCCCAACATGGAGCGACCCGCGGAGTTCAATAGGATCGTGCTTGATTTCCTGAGAGACCAGCAAGGGCTCTCTGGCACAGAATCACCTTGAACGCTATCTTCGACATCGGCGCCAATGCCCCACCAGCACGTCAGTTACGAATCGGGGAGTCCGGGCTCACACGCCGGAACTTTCGTGAGGTGGGCGCGTAGTATGTGGGCGTTGTCCGGAAACAGGAGGTAGCTAATGGCCGGTGAAGACGAACTTTTCCAGATGGATCTCAACCTGCACCCCAACGAGGCGTCGGGGCTCTTGACGATCAGGGACCAGGAGTTGCTCGAGGAGCATGGTTGGGACCTCGGGTTCTGGGCCGTGCTGGATGAGGGTGAGATCGAAGACTGCGTAGCGACCATAGGCCACCGTCGCGGTTCCCCCGAGAGTGAGGGCTGGGAGATAGAGCGTCTGCACGCTGAGGTTGACGGCGACGCGGGAAAGACCGAGGACGCCGAGGCGATCACACGCGAGGAGAGAACGGGCTACATCTACATTCTCGGCTCCCACTTCGGGAGCAAGGACGGTCCCCTCCAGCCCAAACGCGGCTTCGTCGCCCGCTTCCGTGAGGATGACGTCGGGCACGTGAGGGAAGGCCCCGCCATGCAGATCGACATCTCCAGGAGGAGCTTCGCCCTCCACCGCATCATAAACGACGCCTTGAGAGAGAGCGACCTCGACCTGATCCCGCTCGGTGAGCAGTCTCACAGAGCGCTGATCGAAGCTACCATCGAACGCGGAGAGAAGAAGGGAAAGAAGTGGGCCGGCCTCGTACGCGAGGGCGACTACCCGATCAACATTGAGGGCGCGGCGTTCCGCGACAACGGAGACCTACTCCTCGGCCTCCGCTTCCCCGTAACCAAAGAAGGGCGTCCCATCCTGATAGAGCTCGAAGGTATCGAGCGCCTCTTCGACGAGGACGACCCCCTGCCCGACGTCAGCGGCTTCTGGACCGCCGACGCCGTTGGCGAGGGGGGCGAGATAGCAGGCGTCCGCGACCTGGCCCTCCTCGAGACGGATAGCAGTGAGGAGCTACACCTCGTGACGGGCAACGTGGACAGCCGTGACAAGCAGAGTGTCCTCATCCAGGACTACCCTGGCGGCAGTGAGACCGTGGCCACACACTTCCGCTGCATTCTTCCCCAGGATGCCAGCTCCGGGTCTCTCGAAGCCGAGTTCGTACGCGAGTTCCCCAGCCTCCCGCGCGTCGAGGGTATCGCCCTCACCCCCGAAGGCGGCGCCTTTTACGTCACCGACGAGGACGAAGGCGTGCACCTGCGGCTCACGAGACTGCTCGCCGGGTAAGACCGGGGACCCGAGCCTCGAGACTCAGGTCAGGCCCTCACCGGAGGACAACGAAGCGCCGCTCCACACGCTCGCCCGAGCGCATGGTCGCCCGCACGGTAGCCCGCCCCGGATCGGCGCCGGCGGGTACGCGCAGCCTGGTGTCGAAGGTGAGACCTGGGCCGGCGTCGAGGGTCGTGAGCTTCCAGGTCCTGCCGGCTTGCAGGAAGTAGATCCGGACTCCGCTCGCGGGTGTGGCACCGTCGCAGCCCGAGGAGAAGTCGTGGCCACTGAGTCGAAACCTCGCCCCGGCAGCGCCCCGCGCAGGCTCGGCTTCTATAGAGGGAGCTGGGCAACCAACGGCCCCTTCTCCCTCGCCAGCCTCCTGTTTGAAGCGGTCCGACCCGCCGCTCTCGGGTCTGGCGACAGGCCCTCCGGCCTCTGAACTGGTCTGGTCGCCGGGGGCGAGGAAGTCCGAGAGGGTGGTGCGGACTGTGGGGGAGAGCGCGATGACGGAGATCAAAACCAGCGCTGCCGCGACGGCCGTCCACCGCGGGGCCAGGAAGGGAGGCCAGTGCCAGGCCCTTCGGGTCTGCCGGTTCCGTTCCTCGTCGAGTCTGAGGCGGACCGCGCGTGCCACGTCTGGCGTGGGGGGGTACTCGACCCTCGCTCCAAGATCCCTCAGGCCCCTTTCGATCTCTTCTTCGGAGAACCGCCGGTCGTCAGGCATCTTCCTCCTTTCGCATCATCTGCCGCAGCCTCGCTATGGCGCGAGAGAGCCTGGATTTGACCGTTCCCCTGGCGCAGCCCAGGGTCGTGGCCGTCTCCTGTTCGGAGAGACCGAGGAAGTAACGGCAGGAGATCACCAACCGGTCACCCTCGCTCAACTCGCCCAGAATGGATAACAACTCTTCCCTCCGCTCCGCTGCCACGAGGGCCGCCTCCGGCGAGACGGCGGCGGAGACGGCCTGGCCTTCGGCGGCCACCTGCAGGGTGAGGTTCGCCCTGCGTCCCGCGGACCTGCGACGGTTCCTTGCCTCGTTGGTGACGATTGCGAGCAGCCAGGGCCGGAAGGAAGCGCCTGGCCTGAAGCGATCCAGGGCTCGGTACGCCTTGACGAAGGCCTCCTGGGTGGCGTCCTCCGCCTCGGGGGCGTCGCCTGTTACCAGGTAGGCCGCGCGGAAGGCCACCGCCTGATGCATTCGCACCAGCCGTTCGTAGGCGGCTGTATCTCCATCTCTGGCCCGCTCGGCGAGCTTCGCTTCCTCCAAGGCGGCGGCCGGTCCTCCTCGACGCTGCTTTTTACATCATTACACCGTCGCCGCCGGGGAGGTTCCCGCTACATGGCGGCGGCGTCTTCGAGGATCTCGTCTGCGTGGGTCTCGGGTGAGACCTCGGGGTAGACCCTTGAGACCTTACCGTCGGGATCCAACAGGAAGGTGACGCGGTTCGCCGTCCTCCGGTTCTCGCGCAGCACCCCGAGAGCCTCGGAAGCGCGGCCACCTTCGTCGGTAAGGAGCGGGAAGTTGAGACCGTATTTGGCGCGGAACTCGCGGTGAGACTCGGGTGAGTCGAGGGAGACGCCGTATACCTGTATACCCGCCTCTGCGTAATCGTCCATGCGGTCGCGGAAGGCGCAGGCTTCCTTCGTGCAGCCTGGGGTGTCGTCCTTGGGATAGAAGTACAGGACGGTCTTCTGGCCCGTCAGTTCTTCCGTGCCGATGTGTTCCCCGTTCTCGGTCGTGAGATCCAGGTCAGGCAGGGATCGGCCCTTCTCAGGCAGGTTCGCCATGGAGGCTCCTCTCTTATGATAGTGTCCACAGGCAAGTCTACGACGTTACCCCCTCCGGTGCGGCCACGACCAGAGCCGAAGGCTGATACCTGACTGCTCTAGAGGCGGCCCAGAGCCCCGTACAGGAGCTCGAAAAAGCCCTCGCGGTCGAGCCCGACGCCGACCTCGGCGTTCGGTTTCTTGCCTGTCACGCCGTAGAAGTCGCATACGGTCTCGCCGCGGGTCAGGTCGCTCTCGCACTCGACGTCCACGCGCATGGGGCGCGTCTCGAGCAGGCCTGGATCGAGTTCGGCGGCGACGGCGACGGGGTCATGCAGCGGCGTGGCGTCGAAGCCGAATTTGTTCTCGTAGGTGGCGGCGAAATAGTCGAGGAACCCGGCCACGACGCCTCCTACTCTTCCCGTTGACCGCAGCCGTTCCCTTTCGTCTGGACCGGCGCCGGCCTGGTGGGTTACGTCGAGGCCTGACATCGTTATGGGCAGCCCCGACTCGAAGATCTCGCGGGCTGCCTCGGGGTCCACGTAGATGTTGAACTCGGCGGCTGGGGTCGTGTTGCCCAGTCCCATGCTCCCGCCCATGATGGAGATGCGCGCGATGCGGTCCTTCAGGTCGGGGTGCTCGCGCAGGAATGTCGCAATGTTGGTGAGCGGGCCGACGGGGATGAGGGTTACGGGCTCGGGAGAGGCCCTCAGGGTGTCTGAGATCAGATCCACGGCACCTCTCTCGTCGGGTCCGATCTTGCCCTCGGGGATCTCCTCTGGCCCGTCCAGCCCGCTCTTGCCGTGTATGTCCTCGGCCGTGTGGAGCGGACGTTCGAGTGGCCCGGAGGCGCCCACGCCGACGGGCACGTCGTCGCATCTGACGAGGGAGAGCACACGCAGGGCGTTGCGCGTTGTCTTCTCGATGGTGACGTTGCCTGCGACGGTCGTGACGGCGAGCAGGTCGAGGTCAGGGTGGCCGCAGGCCAGCATCATGGCCACGGCGTCGTCGTGGCCAGGGTCTACGTCCAGGATTACAGGCTTCGGACTCACCCTCGCTCCTCTCGCGTTACGAACCGGTGCTACGTTATCTCTTTTCTAGTCCCGCGTACAGGGTGATGGGGAAAGGCGCCGGATAGAGCAGGTGCCTGAACCTCCGCCGATCTCCCCTTTCGTTGACGGGCGGAGGGTTGTTGGGTAGAGTCACAGGCATTGGGGAGTAGCCGCCCGCTGTTGCGGGGGGACCGGTCGTCAATACGGGGCGAAGCTCCCGGCCGGTTACCGGCGCCAAGGCGCAACGAGCGAGACCATCGGCAGGCAAACAGGCCGCGATGTCTCGCTTTTCGCGGCCCGTCCGAGAGGAGATGGGTCATGTATTGGATCACGACGCTCGAGTTCGTGGCTGCGCTGGTGGCGATATTGCTAGGGGCAGCCTTCTTCACGAACGCTGTCGAGATACTCGGAGGACGTCTCGGGATGCGCCAGGGGGCCGTTGGCAGCCTGCTGGCCGCCGTTGGAACAGCCCTGCCTGAGAGCATGATCGCCATAGTCGCCATCCTTGAGCCTGTCATCTCCGGTGACTCCTCAGGAGAAGGAGCCCTCATAGGCATAGGGGCGATACTAGGGGCGCCGTTCATGCTCGCGACCCTGGCCATGTTCGTCGTCGGGGTCTCGGCGCTCATCTTCAGGGGACGCAGGGACCAGGGCACGGGGCTGCGCATCGACGCGGCGACCATAGGTCGGGACGTCGGGTTCTTCCTGATCTTCTTCGCCGCGGCGGCCGGCGTCGGGCTGGTGGAGTTGCCACTTTATTTGAAGATCGTCGTCGCCCTCGTGCTCGCCTTCGGCTACGGCCTCTACGTCAGGCGGACGCTCACCTCCGGCGAGCACCTCGAGGAGGTGCCCGAGAAGCTACTGATCCTGCCTCGCAGGCAGAACCCGCCGCTCTTCGCCGTCGTCTTCCAGACGCTCGCGAGCCTCGGGGTCATCCTGGCCGGGGCCCACTTCTTCGTCGACGCCGTCGAGCACGCCGCCGAGGGCCTTGGCCTGCCCCCTGGCCTCATAGCCCTGGTACTCGCGCCCCTCGCGACCGAGTTGCCTGAGAAGTTCAACTCCATCTTCTGGATGAGGGACGGCAAAGATACCCTGGCCATGGGCAACATTACGGGAGCGATGATGTTTCAGAGCACAATACCCGTCGCCTTCGGCCTCCTGTTCACGCCGTGGGACCTCCAGCCGCTCGACCTCTTCGCCGTCGTGCTAGCCCTGGCTTCAGGGGGGCTCGTCTACCTCGCGATCAGGCGTTCAGGGACCCTGCGCGCCGGGGGGCTGATGCTCGGCGGGCTGTTCTACGTCGCTTTCGTCGTCGGCGCGGTCATAGCGGTCGTGTGATCCACCCGTAGTACTTTTCGGGGCTGACGGAGAGGGGTTCTGGCCGTAGAATAGCCATATGCTTGGACGTTACGCGGAGCTGAAGGCGCAACTGCCGCAGGGGACCATCCTCTTCTACCAGGTCGGGACGTTCTTCGAGACCTTCGAGGAGGACGCGAAGACGATCTCGCAGGCGCTCTCGATCCGGCTGACTAGCCGCGAGGCTGCCGGCGAGGGTCGCGTACCGCTCGCCGGCGTGCCAGGCCACGCCATCCAGGAGCACCTGGCGACGCTACTGCGCAAAGGCCATTCCGTCGCCGTCGCCGAGCAGAGGCAGCACCCGACCAAACCCAAACAGTTCACGCGCGAGGTCACGAGGATTCTTACGCCTGGCACCGTCATAGAGGACAACGTCCTCTCCGCTGGCCAGGCCAACTACCTGGCCGCTTTCGTCGTCAGGGACGGCCTGGCCGGCATAGCCGTCGTCGAGGCCTCGACAGGGGAGTTCACGGGCACCGAGGTCCCCGAGGAAGGGCTACCCGCCGAGCTGGAGCGGTGGTCGCCGCGCGAGATCGTCGTACCTGAGAGGACCGCGGCCGAGAACCTGCCGAAGGTGCGGGCCACCGTCAGCTCGGCCCCGCGCTGGACGTTCGAGCCCTCCGCGGGGGAGCAGGCCTTGAAGAGGCACTTCGGCGTCTCTGGGCTGAAGGGGTACGGGCTCGACGGGCACCCCGCGCTCGCGGGGGCCGCCGGGGCTTTGATCCAGTACCTCGCCTCGCTGCGCGGCGGCAATCCGCCTGAGCAGGTCGTCACCTTCCGTCCTTACGCCCCCGGCTCGGGGATGGTCCTCGACGCAGCGACGAGGCGTAACCTCGGCCTGGACGATCTGGTCGAGACGATAGACCGCAGCAGCACTCCCATGGGCCGTCGCGCTCTCAGGCGCTGGTTGGAGCGGCCCCTGCTCGAGCCTGACCGCATCAGGCAACGCCTGGATGCCGTCGACGCGCTCGCAGGGGACTACATGCTGCGCGAGGAGGTGCGCGAGCACCTCGGGCGCATCCCTGACGTGGAGCGAATCGCCACGCGCATCGTGAGGCTCTCCGCTTCGCCGAACGACCTGCTCTCGCTCAAGGGGGCGCTCGAGGAGATCGGACCCCTCAGGGAGACGCTCGGTCCCGTCGCTTCTAGCTCCTCCCTGCTCTCGCGGGTGCTCGGGGCGATGGAGGAGCCGCCGGGGGTGAGGGAGCTGGTCGCGGCTGCGATCTCCGAGGAGAGCGGTGAGATCATCCGCGCAGGCTACTCCGCGGAGCTGGACGAGGCGCGCGAGTTCCGTGACGGGGCCCACGACTGGCTGACGCGCTTCGAGGCCGAGGAGCGGCTGAAGTCGGGCCTCAAGACCCTGAAGGTCGGCTACAGGGACGGCGAGGGCTACTTTATAGAGGTGGGGGGCAAGGAGACGAGCACGGTCCCCGAGCGTTACCAGCACCGCAAGGCGCTCAAGCACAACGCCCGCTACGTCACGGTGGAGTTGAAAGAGCACGAATCAAGGATGCTAGGCGCCCGCGACGAGGTCGAGCGCATAGAGCGTAGGATCCTGGCCGAGATCCGCGCAGCCGTCAAGGAGGCAGCGCCAGACCTGCAGAAGGTCTCGCGCGCCGTAGCGGTAATAGACGTGCTCTCCTCATTCGCCGCCGCGGCGACCGAGCTACGCTACTGCCGTCCCGAGGTCACGGAGGGGCGCGGCGTACGTATCTCCGGCGGGAGGCACCCCGTGGTCGAGCACAACCTGGAGATGCCTTTCGTCCCGAACGACTCCGAGGTGAGTGGGGACTCGCGGCTCCAGATCATCACTGGCCCGAACATGGCCGGCAAGTCCGTCTTCCTCAGGCAGGTGGCCCTCATCTGCCTGCTGGCCCAGACCGGTTCCTACGTCCCTGCCGACGAGGCGTCCCTTGGCGTCGTTGACCGCATCTTCACGCGGGTCGGGGCCGAGGACAGGCTCGCGAGCGGCGAGTCAACCTTCATGGTGGAGATGACCGAGGCCGCGAGCATCCTGAATAGCGCGACGGAGCGGAGCCTCGTCATCCTCGATGAGGTGGGGCGCGGTACCTCGACCTACGACGGCATGAGCCTCGCCTGGGCCATCGCCGAGTACCTGCACGACGACGTGCAATCCCTCACGCTCTTCGCCACGCACTACCACGAGCTGACGCGCCTCGCCGAGATGTTGCCAGGGTGCCGAAATTACAAGGCGAGCGTCGAGGAGGTTGGGGGTGAGATCGTATTCCTGCACAGGATAGACGCCGGCGCCGAGTCATCCTCCTACGGCGTGCACGTTGCGAAGCTCGCAGGCCTGCCACCCCAGGTCACCGACCGGGCCGGTGAGATCCTCACCCGCCTCGAAGCCGAAGGCGTCAAGGATTTTGCCGGGTGAGGGCGGAGATCATATGAAGCTCTTCCCCGCGTTCGTCTCGGAAGAGGCTGTCGAGTACGGGGGTATGGTTCGCGTGCTGCCGCCCGAGGTGGCGCACAGGATCGCCGCGGGGGAGGTCATCGAGCGTCCGGCGTCCGCCGTGAAGGAGTTGATCGAGAACTCGCTGGATGCGGGCGCAAGCAGAGTCGAAGTCGAGATCGAGGGCGGAGGGATGGCCTTGATCCGGGTCAGCGACGACGGATCGGGGATGGCGCCCGAGGACGCACAACGTGCCATCACCGAGCATGCCACGAGCAAGATCCGGACCGCAGACGACCTCGCTAGCATAATCTCTCTGGGCTTCCGCGGCGAGGCCCTGCACGCCATCGGCGCCGTCTCCCACCTCACGCTCACGACCAGCAAACGCGGCGCGGAAGACCCCCCCGGAACCCGCGTGCGGGTCTTCGCCGGAGAGAAGGTCGAGTCGACGACGGCGGCCCACCTTTCTGGCACGACTGTCGAGGCACGTGACCTGTTCCTGAACCTGCCGGTGCGCAGGGGTTTCCTGGGCACGGTGAGATCCGAGACGAACGCGGTTGCGACGGTGGTCGAGTCGCTCGCCCTGAGCCGTCCCGAGGTCGGGTTCTTTCTCCGCTCGGATGGGCGGCGTTCCCTGGCGCTTCCGGCTGCGGCCGACCTGAGGGAGCGCATCTCGCAGGTCCACGGCCTCTCGCTCGCGCGGAGCCTCGTCGCGCTGGAGGACCCTGTGGTGTGGGGCTTCGTCAGCCCGCTCGCGGTGAGCTTCCCAACCCGCCGCTACCTGCACGTCGCGGTGAACGGCCGGGTCGTCGAGGCCGACTCCTTCGCCCCCGCGGTCGCCAAGGCCTACGCCGACCTGCTGCCGAAAGGGCGTCAACCCGCGGCGTTCCTTAGGCTCGAGCTCGGGCCAGGCGAGGTAGACGTGAACGTCCATCCCGCCAAGAGCGCCGTGCGTTTGCGCGGGGGACGCTCGGCCTACCCGCTCGTCGTCGGAACGATCAGGTCTGCGCTCGCCCTTGAGCGGGAGGTGGGCGGCGGCGCTCCGCCCGAGGAGGGAGGCCACGAGCTGACGCTGATCGGGCAGTTCGCTGGAAGGTGTATTGTTGCCCAGGAAGGCGAAGAGCTCATCATCCTCGACCAGCACGGGGCGCACGAGCGCATCCTTTACGAGCGGTTCTCCGAGAACTTGAGGGCTGAGGCCGTCCCGCTTCCCAGCCCCGTCGTCGCCCGATTACCCGAAGACCTCGCGCCCGAGGCGTGGAACTTCGAAGTCGAGTTGGAAGCCCTGGGCTTCAGGTTCGAATCCTTCGGTGAGGGCGCCCTGCGGGTCACAGCCGTACCAGAGACAGTCACGGACCCCGAGACGGCGCTCCTTGCGGCGCTACACGCGCTCGCGGGTGGGGAAGACCTCGCCAAGGCGCTTGCCTGCAAAGGGTCGACGAGGTTCGGGGAGGCCCTATCCAGGGACGAGATGGAGATGCTGTTGAGAGAGTGGGCTTTGACCGAGTTTCGAGAGGTCTGTCCCCACGGGCGGCCGATCGTGAAGCGTTTGGCACTCCCTGATCTGCTGCGCGAATTCGGGAGATTGTAAAGCGAGAGAAAGAGCCCTGCGGGCAGAAGGATACAAGAGCGGCCCTGCGCAGCATCTCTACGAGTGAACTTCCAAGAAGGCCGAATAGAGCGGAACTTCGCCTTGTTCGCCAAAGCGGAAGCTCAACTTCTGAGTGTTCCTCCTCCACGCACTCCGGTGAATAGACCTTCGCCAGGTGCGCCAGGCTTCACACGGTGGCACCATGCTTGTGGTGGAAAGGTTGGTTCCGCTGGATCAAAAAGTATCGGAAAGGAGGACGAAATGAGGGTGCTCTACATAGTAACCAAGGGGATTGACGATCCGACCATGGCCTCCGTGCCGCTGCACTTGGCGGCCAACGGCTCCCTCGATATCGGGCAAGAGGTATCGGTGGTCCTCGCCGGAGACGCTACCGACCTGGTAATCGAGGACAACATGCAGCGCCTGGAGGGCCTGGGCGTACCCCCCG
>JBBPYN010000074.1:0-19247 GCA_038199875.1 Rubrobacterales bacterium | reverse complement strand
GGACAGGTGTCAGCGGCGACGCGGGCACGTTGTACCTGGGGGCGGGGACGATAATCCCCGCCCCTTTCTTGTTCGCTGCAACGTCCGAGAACTCTGCTCTCCACGCGCTCGGCCGACGAGCGAGCGCTACCCTCCGCCTCGTTCTTATCGACCTTCAGGGGTGAAGAGCGCCCGGTCGCACCAGCCCCTGACCTCCGCATTGACGGCCAGCGCATCCCACTCTTCGGGGCCGTACCAGCCGACCCTGTCCTCGTTGTAATCCGCGTGGATCTGCGTAGGACCGCTCGGTCTGGCGAAGTAGATCAAGTCTATGTGCTGGTGGCCCGGCCCGATGTTCTCGAGCTGCACCCCTGCGGGACGGTGTAGCTGCACGGGGTCGGAAACGTCCTCGCGTCGCTCCCCGACCAGTTCTACCCGGATCCCCGTCTCTTCGAAGACCTCACGTACGGCGGCCTCATCGGGGAGTTCGTCCTTCTCGATGTGGCCCCCGGGAGGTAGCCACATAGCGAGCTTGCGGTGGAAGTGCAATAGTACTTTCCCATCCCACACCACGAACACCGCCACCGTGAATTGCCTGCCGGGCTGCTCGGAGTCCATTACGTCAGGTTACACCAGTCAGGGGTGCGTGGGATCACAGCCAGGCGGCGCGAGCGTGCATAATTAGAGGCTGGTAGTGACGACAGGTTGGAGAGGGGCGCGTAGTTGCCACGGGTTCCAGAGGAAGCTTTCAGGCGCACCGACGAGATGCCTGACGAGGAGTTCTACAGGACGCCCCGGCTCGTCACCCACATAGATGAAGGGGCGATCGCAGCCGTCACGCAACTGTACAGGGAACTCTTCCCCGCCGGGGGTGAGATACTGGACCTCATGAGCAGTTGGGTAAGCCATCTTCCGCCGGAAGTCGAGTACCGGCGGGTGATCGGCCTCGGCATGAACGAAGTCGAGCTGCGCCGCAACGAGAGGCTCGACTCCTACATCGTCCAGAACCTGAACGCGAACCCACTTTTACCGCTTGGTAGCGGGGAGTTCGACGGAGCAGGAATCTGCGTCTCGATAGATTATCTGACCCGGCCGGTCGAGGCGCTGCGCGAGGTCGGGCGCGTGTTGAAGACGGGCGCGCCGCTGATAGTCACCTTCTCCAATCGCTGCTTCCCAACGAAGGCGGTCGAGATCTGGCACCGTCTCGACGACGCTGGCCACATGCGGCTTGTCGAGGACTACTTTCGAGAAGCAGGCAACTTCGAAGACGTTCGCAGTCTCGACCGCAGCCCACGCCGCCCGTTTTCCGACCCGCTCTACGCCGTGGTCGGCAGAAGCGCGGGACCGTTTGCCGGAGACGATAAGCGCTCCTAGTCTGTCTCGTGAGGCGTGTTCCAGTCCGTGCCCGATCACCCGGCTATCACTGTCACGTCAGAGCTTCATCCGGAACCCGATCCGAGCGGCCCTGTCGGTAGGAAGAGTTGTTCAAGAGATGTGCGTCTCCCACTACCTGGCCGAGGTCGTGAAACGTTGAGCCGTGCCTTCAATTTGTGGTCTCTGGAGGCGATCCCATAGCAAGCGACGCGGTCCCGGAAGACCGCTATGCCCCGACCATATACACAACATCGGGTAGGGACTTCGGACAATCTTCCCTCATGGAAGTTCGTCATCTGATCACCTGTTCGTAACTCCCAAGCAGCGCTAAAGATAGTCCATCTGGGGGATGCACCCAGTGCTCCGAATTTGCTACAGTTGTGACGCATCAGGGGAACACTGATGAGGAGATCCCTTGCGAAGACCAGCAACGGTCCTAGGGATGGTGGCCGGCCCGAGCTGGGTCGGGGTGCAGGGCGTCCTTGAAGGCCTTATAGCCGGGCCGACGGTGATCGAGGCGAGTCAGCGCCTCATGGCTGCGACGTCGTGGTTGGTCACGGCCCGCCGATTGTGTCCCTCGCGGGGCCTGAGATACGCGTCGTGACAGAACCTGCCGGTCGATCCAGGGTGCGTCTCGCCGAGTTGGTCGCAACGTTGTCGCTTGGTGCGGACCTGGGGTTGGGGCAGCCGATGGAGCATGTCATTCGGGAGTGTCTGATCGCATTGCGGTTGAGCGAGCGGCTCGGCCTGAATGAGGCCGAGCGCGGGGCCGTCTACTACGGCGCACTGCTCGCCTGGGTCGGATGCCATACCGACGCGTACGAACAGGCGAAGTGGTTCGGCGACGACATCGCGCTCAAGCGCAATGCGCAGCTAGTGGACGGTGGGGGGTTCGGGACTCTGGCGAGCCATCTCGGAGCGGGGAAGCCGTTTCACGAGCGCGCCAGGCTCGCGATCGCCTTCCCCGGGGGCGGGCTACGGGCGGTTATAAGCATGTTGGAGAATCATTGGCTGGCCACCGACGCCATGGCGGTGCGACTCGGCCTCGGCGACAGCGTTCGTTCGACCCTCAAGCAGAGCTTCGAGCGCTGGGACGGTAAGGGAGCGTTCGGGCTGAAGGGCGAGGAGATCGCCCTGACCTCGAGGCTGGTCAGCCTCGCCGACGTCGTCGAAGTCTTCCAAAGGACAGGAGGGGTGGAGTCGGCAGTCTCTGTCGCGCAGGAGCGCAGCCGCACGCGCACGCGTAGCCAACGAACGCTGGCCCAAAGATCGGGCAAACACCCGATGACCGGGCGTCTTGCTTTCCGTAGACTTGCCGCAAGCAAGCAAGCGAACGAGGAGGAGGAGGAGGAGGAGGAGGTCGATATGGCTACTACTGAACAGGACGCGCCACGCGTGGGCGAGTACGTTGATGCCGGCGGTGTCCACACCTACTATGAGGTCGCCGGCACCGGCGAACCGCTCATCCTTCTGCATGGCGGCTTCTGCACAGTGGAGACCTTCGGCGCGCAGACACCGGCACTCGCGGAGCAGTATCAGATATACGTCCCTGAGCGACGAGGACACGGGCGTACCCCGATGTCGAAGGTCCGATCACCTACGAGAACATGGCGCAGGATACGATCGCGTTCATGGAGGCGCTTGGCATCTCCTCGGCACATCTGGTGGGATGGAGCGACGGGGCAGTGGTGGGCCTGCTCGTGGCGCTCCAACGTCCTGACCTCGCGCGAAAGCTCGTGCTGATAGGTCAGGCCATGAATCACGACGGCGTATCGCCAGGGTCGTGCCTGGGCGGCTCTTTGCGTCCTGGCGAAGACACTGTCGAGATCGGCGCTGCGCTGACGACGACGATGCGCCGCACTCCAGTCTAGAAGTCGTTGCGCGAGCTGCGTATGCAGTTGTCATTGCTCAACCACCGGGTCGGGGCGCGCCTGGATCTCAAGGACGTCGACCTCGACTGTCTCGACCTGATCGCCCGCCACGGGCCGGTCAGCCCGAGCGCACTGGCGAGGCGCGCCGGGCAGCACCCCGCCACCATGACAGGCATCCTCGACAGGCTCGAGCGCGGTGGCTGGATCACCCGCGAACGCGACCCTGCCGACCGCCGCGCCGTCGTCGTCAGGGCCCTGCGCGACCGGAACGCGGAGCTGGTGCGTCTCTATTCGGGTATGAACGCCTCTGTGGATGAGATTTGCGCCGGGTACGGGGAGGCCGAGCTCGAACTGCTCGCCGACTTTCTCCGTCGCACCGCAGACGCTGGACGAGGCGCGACCGACGAGCTGGCCGGCGACTGAGCTTCCACCCGCTCCGGTGGGCAGAAGGGTAGACTTGGTGGGCAGGCGGCGAGAAGGAGAGAGATGAACATTCGTCAGGCGAACGGGATCGGCAGGGTACACGTGGCCATGCCGGGAATGCGGCAGACGTACTGTGGAAGGTCGATAAACGACGAGGACTGGGTCACCACCACAAAGGAGGCCAACTGCACGGGTTGCGCCCGCGCGGGGGCGCCTGAACCGGAACGAAGCACCGGCGCGCAACGCTAGTTTCAGGTCGGGCGAGCGCCACGCCGCGACGATCCTGGCGTCGCGGAGGTAGGCTCGAATTGCGTGTTAGATAAATGGTCTTCTGTGGGTACACTGGGTGGTGAAGTAGTCTGAGGCCAGTCTGGGGCGCATGCCCACGGGAGGATGGCGCATGAAGATACCGGGTATGCAGTTGATCAAGAAAGCGGAGAACAAAGGCAACGAGGCCGAGGTCCCGATGGCGGAGAACCTTGGCCTCGTCGATTTCTTCAAGCTCACCTACAAAGAGATGAACGAGGATCATGTCATGGCCTTCGCCGGCAACCTCACGTACAAGGGGCTGTTCGCGGTCTTCCCGTTCTTTACCTTCCTGCTCTCGCTCCTCGGGCTCTTCAAGGCCACGGATCTCGTCAAGACAATGATCGACAATCTCTCAGGCGTGGTGCCCCAGTCGGCGACTACGTTTATCGAGGACCAGTTGCTCAGCATTACTGAGAGCCAGGCCCAGAGCGCCTTTACCTTCGGGGCGATCGTTTCGATCCTGCTCGCCCTGTGGGGGGTTTCAGGGGCGTTCCGTTCCGTAATGGAGGCAATGAACGTTATGTACGAGGTCGAGGAGGACAGGCCTTTCTGGAAGGTGTACGGGATTTCGATCTTTATGTCGCTCGCTGTGGTCGTCTTGCTGCTCGGGGCGCTTGTGCTGGTCGTCTTCGGCGAGTCGATCGGCGTGACCGTCGCCGACGTGGTCGGGCTCGGGTCCGTCTTCGCCACGCTCTGGAGCATCTTGCAGTGGCCCGTTGTGGCCCTGGTCGTCCTGTTTACGTTCGCCCTGATCTACTACTTAGCCCCAGCCGCCAAACAGAGGTTCCGTTGGATCAGCCCTGGATCCCTGATCGCCTTTATCTTCTGGCTCGCCTTCTCGTTGCTGTTCTCGCTGTACGCGAGCACCTTCGGCGGCAGTTCCTACAACGAGACCTACGGGTCGCTCGCCGGTGTGATCATACTGATGCTCTACGTCTACTACTCCGCGCTCATCATGCTCGTCGGCGCGGAGATGAACCAGGTGATCGAATGGCACATCCCAGGCGGCAAGGACGAGGGAGAGAAGATCCCCGAGGACGACCGGAAGCCCGACGTCCACCGGCTGAACAGGGAAGATAAACAGGAAGGCGAGAGCCGGTAACGCCGGCCTCTCGGAACGAGACTGCTTGAGGATCTACGGCCTCGACTTCACGAGCGCGCCAGGCCGCCGCAAACCCCTGATCGTCCTCGGCTGCACGCTCAGAGGAGACTCCCTGCGCATCGATGACTCGGAGACGCTAACTGACTTCGGCGGCTTCGAGGACTTCCTGCGCTGGCCTGGACCCTGGGTGTGCGGGATGGACTTCCCTTTCGGCCAGCCGAGATCCCTCGTGGCAGCCCTCGGGTGGCCCGAGAACTGGGAAGGCTACGTCAGCAAAGTCGGTGGGCTTGCGAAAGAAGAGTTCGAGGGTGCGATCCGGGCAGACATGGTCACAAGACCGCCTGGCAGCAAGTGGCGTTACAGGCTCGCCGACCGCAGGAGCGGGTCAAGCAGCGCGATGATGCTGTTCCGGGTCCCCGTCGGGAAGATGTTCTACCAGGGGGCGCCCCGCCTCCTCGCCTCGGACGTACGCGTCGAGCCGTGCCGCCGCAACTGGGACGACCGCGTGGCAGTCGAGGCCTACCCTGCCGTCGTCGCCCGCCGCTTTCTGGGCCGCACGGCCTACAAGCGGGACGCAGTGCCCGACACGCCCGAGAGGAGGTCAGCCAGGGAGATGCTTCTAGCCGGCCTTGAGTCCACAACCCTCAAAGAGGTCTACGGCTTCACCGTGGAGATAGGTGACTCCTGGAGAGAAGAGTTCGCCAGGGACCCCTCAGCCGACGCACTCGACTCGCTGCTGTGCGCGGTCCAGGCCGCGTGGGCCCACACAAAACGAGACGAAGACTACGGCGTTCCTCCGGAGTGCGATCCCGAAGAAGGGTGGATTCTGGACCCCGCCCTGCTTGCCGAACAAGGATAGGGAGGAAAATGCCGTACGGAGAGAAGTTCGAGAATGCCCTCGAATACGCTTCCGAATTGCACAGAGACCAGGTCCGTAAAGGCACAAACATCCCATATATCACCCACCTGCTCGCGGTTGCATCCATCGTCGGCGAGAACGGCGGCACGGAAGACGAGGTCGTGGCCGCCCTTCTGCACGACGGCCCCGAGGATCAGGGCGGGGAGGCCACCCTCGAAGACATCCGCGCCCGCTTCGGAAATGAAGTCGCAGAGATAGTAGACGGCTGCACTGACACCTACGAGGACCCGAAGCCACCCTGGCCCGAGCGCAAGGAGCGTTACCTGGCCCACCTCGCAGGCGCCCCTGCCCCCGTGCGTCTCGTCTCCTCCGCGGACAAGCTGCACAACGCCCGCGCCGTCCTCTCCGACTACAGGATACTCGGAGAAGACCTCTGGGCCCGGTTCAACGGCGGCAAGGAAGGTACGCTCTGGTATTACCGCGCCATCGTCGACACCTTGCGGGGCGGAGGTCCCACCGTCGAAGAACTCGACAGGGTAGTCACCGACCTGGAGACCCTTTCCGGCGTAAGGGAGAAAGAAGAGAACCAAGCCTGATTCTTAAACAATTGGATCGTTTTTTGTTCGACGTACGGAGCGCCCGATGCAGTGGATTCCCGCTCCCCGCTTTCGCGGGGACAAGCTTCGCGGGAATGACGTGAGCGAGAGCCTCCGTGCGCCCGCAACCCGAACACCGTCCCGCCCAAACCGACTCGAAACGACTCACTGAAAAGTGCTGACAAGCGAGGCCGAAGCGAGCTGACAAGTGAAAGCCGAAGGCGAACGTGCTGACAAGCGTAGGCGAAGCCGGAGCGTGCTGCACGCGGAGCCCGTAGGGCGCAGCGTGCTAAAACACGGCGCTCTGGATGTCTTCTGCGAGCGTCGGGTGGATGTGGACTGCGTTCCGGATCACATCGAGCGTCGCCCCTGCGTTCATCAGGTCGACGTACATGTGTACGAGCTCGGCTCCTTCTGCGGTTAGGGCCGCGGCCCCGAGGATGCGCCCGTCCGAGGCGTCGGCGACGACCTTTATGAGGCCTTTGTTCTCCCCGATCTCACGCGCCTTGCCCTTCTCCCGCCGCATGTCGAAGCTCATGACCTCGACCTCGTATCCGGCCTCTCTGGCCTCGCGCTCGGTCATCCCGACGCGTCCCAATTCGGGGTCGGTGAAGATAGCGTAAGGCACGACCCTCTCGGTCGTATGCGACCCGTCGCCGGCCATCTGCGACAGGAGCACCCTGTGGTCGTCCCACGAGGTGTGGGTGAACATAGGGCCGCCCCTGATGTCCCCCGCGGCCCAGATGCCCTCGATAGGTGTCGCGAGACGCTCGTCCACCTCGATGATCCCCTTCGAGGTCTCGAGTCCTATGTTCTCGAGTCCGAGGTCGTCGGTGTTAGGCAACCTTCCCGTCGCGACGAAGAGTTGCGAGACGTTCAACTCCGCCGGGTCCCCGCCGTCGAGCGTAAGGGTGAGGCCATCTTCGCTGGAAGCGACGCTCTCGGCGCGTTCGCAAAAGACGAACTCGACGCCTTCTGCTTGCAGGATGGCGTGCAGGGCTTCGGTCACGTCGTCGTCCTCGCGGGGGGCAACGTGATCCGAACGCCCTACGACGACCGTGACGCGACTCCCCATCCGGTTGTAGAACTGGGCCATCTCGAGCCCTATGTAGCTGCCCCCGATCACCGCCAGGCTTTCCGGAAGCTCGG
This sequence comes from Rubrobacterales bacterium, assembly GCA_038199875.1. Lineage (GTDB taxonomy): Bacteria > Actinomycetota > Rubrobacteria > Rubrobacterales > Rubrobacteraceae > Rubrobacter_D. The sequence goes on along the minus strand of JBBPYN010000074.1, from coordinate 11,585 downwards.
TCTGCTGCAGCCAGTTTCCCGACTCTATGTATTCGACCCCGTCGAGACCTTCGATGGGAGGGAGAAGCGTGCGCGTGCCCGTGTCGAGCACCACCTGCCCGGCGACCACGGACGTCTCGCCGACGCGCAGTCTGAAGCCCTCGCCCTCGCGGCCCTCGAAGCGGGCGTGGCCGCGGATCAGGGTCGGGTTCTCGGAGTCCTCGAGGCCCTTGTCCAGGCCCCCGCGTTTTAGCTCGACGATTTCCTTAGCCCGGTCCAGGACGGCGGGGAAATCGACGCGGACCTCCGGTATCTCGAGGCCGTAATCGGGGGCGCGGCGGGCCTGATGGGCGACCCTGGCCGAGGCGATGACGGCCTTGGTCGGCGTGCATCCGAAGTTCACGCAAGAGCCGCCAAGGTCCTTGCGTTCCGCCAGCGCGACGGACATCCCTTCGGCAGCCAGCTTGTAGGCAAGCGGGATGCCAGCCTGTCCTCCGCCCACGATCAAGACGTCATAAGCACCGGGGTTATCCATAGTTTCCTTTCAGGGGAGAGGTGTTGAGAACTGCGTCGACTCTCTAGCGGACTATGGCGCCGTCGTCGCGGATGATCTCGACCGCGTCGGGGTCGGTGTGGAAGACGCGCACCTGCACGGTGGAGGCGGCGAGCAAGAGCCCGAAGATGCCGCTCTTGAGGTCGCCGGGCCGCGCCGGCTCGACCCAACCAACCTCGGCGTTCGAGAGCTCCGAGTCGGTGGTGACGAACCTCTGGAGGAGGAGGCTCAGGGGGACCCGCAAGGCGAAAGCGAGGACGACGCTGCCTACGATCAAGAGGTACAAGGGCCATTGGAGATACAGTCCGACCCCGAGGGCGGCCAGGAAGAAAACCGCGGCGAGCAGGTTGGCCGCCACGATGGTAGTGCCGCAGTTGCGGTGGATGGCTAGCCCCCGCTCTCCGCTTTGCAGCCTGCGCATGGCCTCCCTTGCCGCGCTCTCGACCTCGGCGAGCGAGCGCACGCCCTGCACGAAGAACCCGTCGTCGGTCGAGAACCCGTTCAGACGGCGGCCTGGTTCCCGCTCCATCATCACGACGATGGTCGCGTGCTCGAGGGCGTGGTTGCGGCGTAGGATCTTGTTCCCGAAGATAGCCCGCAACTGCCGCGGATAGACGAAAAGGCTCCCCACGGCCTGCAGCGAGAACAGTATCGGCAGCAGAAACAGGAACACGACCACGAACAACGCTATGAACAACACCAGCAACAGGGCCACAGTCTCACCTTTGTACAATGTCTTGGCCCCCTGAGTATACTCCAGCCGCGGCCTGCTGTCGTCGGCAACAACACATTATCCTATTGAAAATTCGGATCGCATTGCCGTCGATTGACGAGACGGAGAATGGAAACTTACTCCGCTGCGCAGCCTACAACTCCACCTCGCCCGGCTGCTGAAGATCGTGGAGCAACGCGAGCGCGGCGAGCGCCACCCGCCTGTGCCCCTCCCTATCCCCCGGCTGTCCCATCGGCAGGTTGTAAGGGAAGGGCACGAAGCCGACCCGCGGCGCCAGGACACCGCGTTCCATGGCCAGCGTGACAGTGGGGATGCCCCGCTCCTCTATGGCGTTGCAGACCAGCCCGACGGACCGGTGGCACAGTGGTCAGGAGGGTGTGAGCAGCACCGCATCGACGCCGTCTTGGACTAGTTTTTCGGCGACCGCGGGGGCAGTCTCTTCAACTAGTGGTGTGGGGTCGTGGATGGCGCCCATAAAGGAGTAGTGGCGCGGTCCCGGCTCGCCTACCAGGCCGTCTTCGGCCAACCTACGGAGGGTCTGGAGGGGGAAGACGGCGTCGAGGTCGGAGCCTTCGTCGGGACGGTAGTAGGCGTGGGTCCAGGTAAGGACTTCGGCGCTGGTTGGGATCTCACGGTAAGAGCAGTCGCCGGCGGGGTCGTCTATATCGAAGCGCGGTTGACTTGGCAGATGTACGCCGCCGGTCGTGACGAGCGCGAGGCGGGAGTCTTCGAGGGGTTTCTGCGGCCTGACGAAAGGCGACATGGGACCTAGACGTTGAAGCGAACGAGCACGGTATCGCCGTCCTGTACGACGTAGTCGCGACCTTCGAGGCGGACGTTGGCCTGCTCCCTGGCTTTGGTCCAGGAGCCGGCGCCCACTATATCCTGCCAGTCCCCGACCTCGGCCGCGATGAACCCGCGTTCCATGTCCGTGTGGATGCGCCCGGCGGCCTGCCGGACGGTCGAGCCCTCGTGAACGGTCCAGGCTCGGCTCTCCGGTTCTCCGGCGGTGAAGAAGGTGACGAGACCTAGCAGCCGGTATGCAGATCGCACGAACTCTTCGAAGCCCGTGGTCGTTACCCCGAGCATCGCCAGATACTCGACGGCCTCTTCCTCCGAGAGCTCGACGACCTCGGCCTCGAGCCTGGCTGAGATACGAACCGCCTCGGCGCCCTCCCTGGCCGCGTGCTTCTCGACCTGCGAGCTGTAACGGTTGCCGTCAGCCACGGAATCTTCGTCCACGTTCGCCACGTAGAGCGTGGGCTTGGCGGTGATGAGGGGGCTCATGGCCTCAGCGAGCGTCTCGGACTCGGGGTAGGCTCGTGCCGGGCTCCCGTCCGAGAGGTGGTCCCTCAGCATCTCCAGCTCGGCCGCCTCGGCCTTGAGCCTGGCGTCACCGCCCTTGGCCGCCCGCCCGACCCGCTCCAGCCGGCGCTCGACGGTGGCGAGGTCGGCCAGCAGCAGCTCGGTGTCGATGGTCTCGATGTCGCCCTCGGGATCCATGCCACCGTGGACGTGCACCACGTTCTCGTCCTCGAAGCAGCGGACTACGTGCGCGATCGCGTCGCACTCCCTGATGTGCCCGAGGAACTGGTTGCCTAGGCCCTCGCCGGTGCTCGCACCCCGCACGAGCCCCGCGATGTCAACGAAATCGACCGTCGCGGGGACGACGCGTTTGCTGCTCATCGCCGCGGCCAGGGCGTCCAGTCGCCCATCAGGCACCGCTGCGACCCCGAGGTTCGGGTCGATGGTCGTGAAAGGATAATTCTGGGCCTCGGCCCCTGCCCGCGTAAGGCTGTTGAATACCGTTGACTTGCCGACGTTGGGCAACCCGACTATGCCTACTCTCATAGAGTGAGTGTATCAAACTGTAGCAAGTGTCGGCGGGCCGGAGGGCGTGCGGTAGAATCGTCTTCGGAATAGCTATGCAACAACGCGGAAGGTTGATTGTTGGACAGGCAGTTACAGATCCAGATACTGCTGGACCATTATGAGAAGCCGCGGCACAGGGGTTCTCTGGAGGACGCCGACGTGGCGATGCCCGGTGGCAATCCTGGTTGCGGGGACGTGGTCACGGTGTACCTCAAGGGGGCTGAAGACCGGCAACACATAGGCGACGCGACGTACGAGGGCGAGGGCTGCACCATCAGCATGGCGGCGAGCAGCATGATCCTCGAGGAGGTCCACAGGGGCGACCTGACCATGGACCAGGTGTTAGAGATGGACTATAACGAGATGATCGAACAGCTCGGCCGCCAGGTCGTCGCCTCGCGTCCCAAGTGCGCAACCCTAGGCCTCGGCACGCTCAAGGCCGCGATCCGCAAGTACCAGAAGGACCGGCGCCTCGATGAGGCCGGTGTACAACGCCCCGAAGACGGAGAATTGGTCTTCGGCGAGAACGCGGCGGAAGCGGCCAGGACGGACTAGAGCGCCCCGCACGTAGGGGCGGTTCGCGAACCGCCCTCGCTAGCGTCTCCTGGTCCAGGCTCCGGCGGCCGTGGAGGCGAGGATCAGGAAAACTGCCTCCAGGATTGCCGAGAGGACGAGGCTTACGAGGAAGAAAGTCCAGGCCTCATCGGCCGAGACCTCTGAGCCGAGCCACTCCGAGAGGGTCGCGGCCATCCTCACGGCCCCGATCTCACGCGCCCCGATGAGCGCCCCGAGCGAGGACCCGACCATGTACACGGGCGCGGCGATCGCCCCACCCACGAGACCGGAGAGCGCCCCCGCCCTCTCTGTCGCCGCCGCGGCCCGTCTGCCGCACGAGATCCCGATGAAAACAGCGACCACGATCCCGATCAACGAACCCGGCAACGACGCAACCAGGCCAACCACCCCACCGATGCCGCCCCAGATCATACCCACCCTGACGGCCCCGCCGCGTTCTTCTTTCTCCTCCATGACCTCATTCTAGAACAGTTCGCGAAGAGGTTGAGAGGCGCCATTGCAAACTCCTGGCGGCCCAACGGCGATCAGGCTCAGCTAGCCGCCCGGCCACGCAACTCGAAGATCCGGCCCCCGATCTCCTCGCTTGAAACGCCCATCCCGGCGAGCATCCTTACGGCCACACCGTCATCGTTGCGTAGCATCCCGAGCAGGATGTGCTCAGGACCCAGATAGTTGTCTCCGAGCCTCCGCGTCTCTCTGCGCGCTTCTACCAACGCCTTTTTGGCCATCGGGGAGAAAGGGATGCGCCGGTTGTCCGGGATACGCATGTCGAAGGCCTCCCCCGCCTCCCTGCGCACGTCTTCGAGGGAGATTCCGATAGAGGCGAGCGCCCCGGAAAGCTTCTCTTCGGACGCTTCCCGCGCGCCTTCGAGCGTTACGCCGAGCGAAGTGAGCGCACCGGCAGCAATTCCTTCGTCGGCGCTGAGAATGCCGAGCAGAAGGTCCTCATCACCCAACGAATCGTGACCCAGCCTCCTGGCTTCTTCGAAGGCGGCCTCCACGCTCTTGCGGGATCTGTCGGTGAAACGGGCGAACATCATGCGCCTCCCCTCCCCGGCGGCCGCCCAGGATACCTGGCTTTTATTCTCGCGGCGTGCTTTTTGTGCACGGCCTGCCTGCTTACCCCCAAGACCTCGGCGATCCTCGCCCACGACCATCCCGCAACAAACGCGTTCTCCACCTGCGCCGCCTCCAAAGCCTCCAAGGTCCGCCTGAGCGCGACGACCGCCTCTAGTCCCTCCCGCGGATCCTCAGGCCCTCCAACCCGTGTCTTCGTCTTCTCGTCCATACGTCAACTATAGTTGACGCACCTCGTTTTGTCAACTTGGATTGACGCAGATTGCATGCACTTGTTCCTCGTATGTGATCTGGTGGATCTCTTCTAGAGGTGTGGCGCCCAGCGCGGTGCGTTACCACTTGCGTGGGAATGACAGGTTATAGCTGGGTGATGACGGATGAGCTTTCTGCCCTTCCATCAAGGGGTCAGCGATGGGCTTGGGCGAACACCTCCACTATGGTGAACAACTCGTTGCTCACGCCGCCCTCGCCCTGCTTCTCTTGTCTTTCATCCCCCAGGACGAATTCCTCGAACCGTTGCGCCGCTTCCTCGTCCTCCAGGACGATCGTCGTGTAGGTCTTGCCAGCGGACTGATCCCCCATCCAATAGCCGGCGACAAAGCCCGGGCTCTGCCGAACCAGAGGGATAATCTCCTCGTGCAGCGCCCGCTGCTGCTGCTCCCAGTCGCCCGCCTCCATGTTCCATACACCTACCGCCGCGTACATACTCTTGCCTCCTTGTTCGGCATTCACGCTCACGTCTATTCGTGCAGGACGCATCGCAAAAGAGTGAACTGTTTGGCACTTTCGCGTCCGGTAGGAAATCCCGGAGGAGCCGCATAGTCGACGACACCGGGATCGAGAAGCTCGTCTATGGCATCGGTGTTCCCCTGGTTGATAACCTCCTCCACGTACCGGCGGGTGAGGGCTTTGTTTTCTTGCTCCTCCACGGGGTAGCCTCCTTTTTCTTGTCGGGCACGCTCTTCTATGCTTCTAGAGGAAGTATCACGTAGCCGGACAGCGATCGTCTTCCACGTTCTTGCTCTTTTTTGTAGGTTCTTGCTGTTTTGCGACAGGCAGAGAGGAGCTAACGAAGGGCTTTGGGGTTGACGCCGAGGAGGCGCTTGAAGTGCCTATTCAAGTGGCTCTGGTTTGCAAAGCCGCACAGGAGGGCGATCTCGGCTATAGGCAGGGCGCTGCCACAGAGAAGCTCTTTCGCCCGCTGGATGCGCCGCTCGATGACGTACTGGTGCGGAGCAAGCCCGGTAGATTCCTTGAATAAACGCGAGAAGTGGTAAGGGCTCATGTGCGCTGTGCCCGCCATCTCGGCCAGCGTCAGGCCTTTGTTGGCGAGGTTGTCGCCTACGTAATCTATCACAGCATTGAGCGCGCGCCTGGAGAGGCCGCCGGTAGGGTGGCGTACGGCCTTTGCGATGGCGCTCCTCCCCAAGGAGGAGTAGTCTCTGATCAGAGTGAGCGCAAAGGCGTTGGCCAGGGACTCGGCGTACAACTTGCCCCCGAGAAGACCGTCGGCCTCGAGCTCCTCATTGAGCGAGAGCCCGATTCGTTCGATCTGGGGGGCTGGCGTGCCGACGCGGAGCACGATCTCCAAGCCGTCGGGATCCACCTCCACGCTCTTTGCCACCTTCCGTAAAAGGGCATCTTCCAAGAGCAGGTTGAGGACATCACTCTCCGTCCGGTCCTTGTGACTCACCTCGGCGTGCGTTCCGGCGGGAGCGATGGTCACCCCGTGCGGGTTACAGGGTTCTTCGTAGAGCTTACCGTCCAGCCTCTGCACAAGATCGACCGGATGTCGCGTGAGGTTGACGACCGCGGTATGGTTGGGGGAGGGCGGTACGTCGAACTCCTCGACGTAACCCTTGAACCGCAAGACCTGGATGCCGGTCCACCCTCGTCCAGCGCTTGAGAGCACGGGTGACGGTCCAAAGGAGCTCTTCTCTGTGGCGCGGCGCATCACTGCATTGCTTTTCTCTGTTGACATAGAGTTGTCTGCTCCCTGCCCCTTTCCCCGGCGCCTGTGTGCCTTCTACAGTCTATACCTGCAACTCAATAATGTCATTTTCGTTCCTATCTCGACCAATCACGCAACAGACAGCTGGGGAAGGATGGGGCTTTGAATCGCGCGGGCTAGCGGCTGCTTGATCTCCTTGGGCGGGACGCGGCTCAGGCGACTGCGCGAGGGGGCCGAGCCCCCCGCCTACTCGTAGAGTTCGCGCCAGCCGAGGAGCTTTGGCTCGCCGTCTTCGACGTAGAAGGTGGCTTCGATCTTGCGCTTCGTCTGGCCGTACTGGCCCGTCGAGACCACCACGAAGGATCCGTCTGTGCTGTCGTGCTCGACGGTGACCGAGACGGAGTTATCTCCCATGACGTCCAGGTGGAGTTCCCCCGAGGACCAGTCTGACGGGCTCGGATCGTTCGCGAGGTGTGCCTTCGCGACCTCGACCCCCGCCTCGGCCAGTCCGAAGGCCTGCTCTCCCCTGTTGACCGCAGCCACGGCCTGCAGGTCCGTGGAGACGAAGGTCAGGAGCCCGGCGCCCATGACGCCAATCACGACCACCACGATGATCGCGAGCCCGAGCGCCATCCCCCTCTCCTCGCGCAAGCGGCGTATCATCACCGCCCACCTCCGCGGTTCCTGAGATAGACGTCGGTGGCGAGCGTCTGCCTGGCGGGGTCTTCGCCGCGGCGCCTGACTTCAACGGTCAGCTCAATCCGAACGAGCGTGATCTCCGCCGCGTCCGTGATCGCCACGGCAGGAAGACAATCTTCCGCGCTCCTGCAAAGGGTAAAGCGCAGTCCGTCAGTGGCGACGGAATCCACGAGCGTCTGGACGCTGCCACCCTTGGACCGCTTCAGGTCGTGGCCGGTCAGGTAGTAGCCAAGGACCTCGGAGGCGCCGATCCTGCGGTCTCCACCGGTCTCGTTGCCGAAGACTATGCGGGTGGACGTAGGCACTGCTGGCTTCGTGGGATTCAGGGGGTCGAGGAACAGGTATCTCTTGGGTGGGTCCGAGGTCAGGTCGTACGGGTAGGCGGCCCTGATCTCACGCTCCATCCTGTCAACGGCTAGCCTGGCGTTCTCGACGGCCTCCAACCTGTCGCCGCCGTAACCGAAGGCCCTTACGCTGACGTCGAATATCCCGTAGAGCGCGAAGAGCACGGCGAACATCATCGTCGAGGCGACGAGCACCTCAACGAGGGTGAAACCGGCTTCCTCCTTCCATCTCCCGGCGCGGTTTACCAACGTGATACAACCCCAGAGACGTCGTAGGAGTTCCCGCCGTCCCAGTCGACCGTAACGGTGATCATGGTCAATCCCTCGTCCCCCGAGCCGTCGCCCAGGTCCAGCCCTACAGGCTGCGAGGCGACCTCGTAGTCGAAACCGGAGGGTTCGCAGATGCCGTCTTGCAGGCCTCCTTCGACGGCCTCGTAAGGGAGGCTCTTCGCCTGTTCCAGCTTCTGTATGGCGCACGTGCGCGCCTCGTCGTACTCGCCGCTCGCTTTCGCGGCCCGGATCGCCGCATCGAACATGCCGACCATGGGTACGATGGCGATGGTAAGGACCACGATGGCCACCATCACCTCAACCAGCGAGTAGCCTGATTCTTTCACGGTCCTACGGATAGTAGAGGTCACCGATCCTTATCCTCGAGGTCGGGGCGTTGAAGACGACCGGGCACACGGGGCTTCCGTCTTCGGAGCTGATCACGACGGTACCGCTCTGCCCTGGCCTGAGCGTCCTGACCGTACCGTTAGAGTTGAACTCGAGGGTGCGCGTCGCGCCGTCTTGCGCTCCGCCTGACCCGCAGAAGCTAGGCGGAATAGCCGCGTTCTGGTCGCCATGTGAGCAGTCGGGGTCGAAGGTCACCTCTTTTATCTTCGTCCTGTCAGGCAACTCGCGGGCGTCCGGTTCTACGGCCTCGTCGAGCGTGGGCGCCGGGTCACCGGAGCCGTAGGGAACTTTCAGTTTGACCATGCAGTAGTCCACGGAGGAGCAACGGCTAAGAGGAGTGCCGTCTGGCATGAACACCACGCGCCAGTCGGTCAGTTGCTCCGTCGCCCTTGTGTGGGCGAGCCGCAGGTCAGCGGCGAACTGGTCGGCGGCGGCCTCGACCCGCCAACGCTCCAGCAGGGCGAGCAAGACAATAATCCCGATGGTGAGGATGATGCTCATGATGGCCACGGCCGTCAGGATCTCGGGCAGGGTGTAGCCACGCTCGTCCTCGCAAACGCGGGCGGTTTTCAGCCGTACATCGCACACGATCTACATATCGGCGCAGGTACAGGTTGTCTTTAGTGGACTCCAGCGAGCCCGGAGGATTGGTTAAGCGCGCTCGATGAACTCTATACGGTAACCGTCGGGATCCTTGACGAAGAAGATCCTGGTCCCGCTGCCCATGGCGTGCGGCTTGCTCTCGAAGTCAACACCGCCAGCTTCTTCGAGCCTCTCCGCCAGCGCGTCGAGATCCTCCACAGCAAAAGCGACGTGGCTGTAGCCGGTACCGAGCTCGTAGGGCTCGTGCTGATCATGGTTCAACGTAAGCTCCAGCCGCGGCTCGGGATCACCTGGTACTGCAAAAAAGGCATTGGTCGCGTCGTCACCGACGGGAGTCCTTCGAACAAGCTCGAGCCCCAGCTTGTTCGCATAGAAATCTATACTCTCCTCGAGATCCAGAACCCTGTAACAAGTATGCACATACCACACGACGCGCTCCTTTCAGTCGCTTGTCGGCACGTTCCGGCTTCGCCTCCACTTTCAGCCAAAAAGCCCTGTGAGAGCAGCCCGCCGGCACGAACCGTACGCTCCGGGGATTGTAACAGCGCAGACCTCACGCGGACATCGCCCCTAATCTCTTGCTGAAAGCGAGGCCCGAAGGGCCGAAGCGTTTCTGACAAGTTAAAGCCGCTAGGCTTGAACGTGCTGACAAGCGAAGGGCGTAGCGTGCTGCGTAGCCCGAAGGGCGTAGCATGCTGCTAAGCTTGTCCCATGGAGAGGGTCTCGCGGGACTTGCCTGAGAGTCCGGCCCGCAGGGTGGCCAGGATCGCCCGTGTCGGGGCGCGCTACGGCTTCGGGTTCGTGTTCGGGCGCCGGCCGAGGCCCCGGCGCCGTGGGGAAGAGCCGGGGAGGGTGGGCACGAGGCTGCGCCTCTCGCTCGAAGAGTTGGGCCCGACGTTCGCGGAGTTGGGACGCTTCCTTGCGGTCCGCAGGGACCTGATCCCACCCGATGTAACAGCCGAGTTGGGACGCGCGAGGGTGGCGGCGAAGCCGATCGCCTTCGCCGAAACGCGTGCCTACGTCGAGAGAGAGCTGGGCAATACGCTGGAGCGGCTGTTCATCGAGTTCGGGGAGGTTCCGGTCAGGGTCGGTCCGTTTACCCAGTCGCACCGGGCCGTGCTGCCGGGTGGCCGGCCCGCGCTCGTGGTCTTCAACCGCACGGGTGTGCGCAGGGACCTCCTGGCGATGCGTCCCGTCGCCGACCTGACGCGCCGGAGGCTCGGTGAGGGGTTGCCGCTCGACCCCTCGGCGACCGTGGCCGAGTTCACCGCGCAAGTCACCCACCGCCGAGACATGTACTTCGCGGCCCAGATCTCCCGTCGCCTTAGAGAGCTGGAGGATTTCGGACTACGCATCCCCCACGTCTACAGAGACTACTCGACGGGCCGCTGCGTGACGTTCGAGGCGCCCACCGAAATCGCGTCCCTGGAGGAAGTGCGCTACAGAGAGATCTCCGAAACGCTCGTGCGGCTCGCGTTGACGGAGGGGGTCTTCTTCGCTGACCTCGCACCTGTGCGTTTCGCCCTCGACGGCACCACGGGAGGGCTCTGGCTCGCTGACCCGACCGAGGTCTTCAGCCTGGACCCGGAGAGGCTGAGGGGGGTGGCCGAGATCCTGGCCGCCGTGCGGCGGGGTGACGTGGACGGCGTGGTGCGCGTACTGTCGCTGGCGGGTGGTTTCGTCCCCCACGACGACTCGGACCTCAGGCGCGAGTTGCGCGAGACGTTGGGCGCTCTGGGCGGTCCCCTGTGGCGCGAACACTCCCTTGAGGAGGCAAGGGACTGGAGCCTCGAGGCGATCCGAAGGGGAGGCGCGCGGCTGCACGTCGAAGTCGCCGAAATGGCCGGGTTCCTTGTCGAGGCGGAGAGGCTAGGGGGAGAAAGACGGATCGAGACGGCGGCGTTCGCCGCCGGGGTCCTCATCGGCCACTACAGGGACCCGGCCTACGTCGCGTCCCGCCTGGCTCGCAGGGTCTACCAGCCAGACGTCTTCGCGGATTACCCACGCCAGGTCCATGCGCTCCTGGAGGAGCTCAAGGACGGCGAGGTCGAGGTTCAGTTCAGGCACGCCGGGTTGGACGAGCTCATCTCGAAGGTAGATATCTTCGCCAACCGCCTGGTCTTCGCACTCCTCATAGCCGCCCTCATCATTGGCTCATCGATGTTCGCGATCTTTCTCAAAGGCGGCACCTCGTTTATCGGCGTGAGCATATTCGGCCTGGTCGGCTTCGTCTTCGCCGCGATCCTCGGCCTTCTGCTCCTCCTCGGCATAATCCGCTCCGGCCGCCTCTGAGGGAGCGTGCTGAGCAAGGCGCCTCTGGCACCTTGCTCAATAACAGAGTGCTTCGCGTTTGACCGGGAATTCTGCCGGACAGTTGCCGTCAGCCATGAGGGGTACCGGTCCGTTTGCCGGTCCGCCAGCGTCCAGGAGATCTTGGGTTTTTCGTGGCCTGGATGAAGGGGAGGCGCTACTCGGGGATGCGGTGCTCGGGGATGCGGTGCTCGGGGATGCGGTGCTCGG
>JBBPYN010000073.1:0-48393 GCA_038199875.1 Rubrobacterales bacterium | reverse complement strand
GCTCCGGCGCGAGCGTCGATGCCAGGCAGACGTCTCTGGCGGACGAGTTCGGCCGCGCGTCGCGCGAATACGGCGTTCCGCGGGATCTGCTCGTGGCGATGGGTTACGTCAACACCCGCTGGGAGATGCCCCCGCCCTCGGCCAGCGACTTCGAGAGCGGCGACCCTGAAGGACAGGGCAACTACGGGGTCATGGCCCTCACGAGGAACCCGTCAAGGGATACGCTTGGCAAGGCCGCCTCTATTACGGGTCTATCGATAGTGGACCTCAAGAGGAACCGCGTCTCCAACGTGGGCGGCGGGGCCGCAGTCCTGGCTGACCTGGCGGGCGCGCGGAAGCCATCCGACCTAGGCGGCTGGTACGACGCCGTCGCCGACTACGGAGGCGGTGGGCTGTATGCGCAGCAAGTGTATGAGGTCCTGAAGGGTGGGACTTCGGCGACCATCACGACGGGCGAACACCTGGAACTTGCGCCGCACGACGTGAATGTGCCCGTGCTGTACGGTGTGCAGGCGACGGGGGATTACCCGAGGTCAAGGTGGTACGGCAACGGGGGCCACAACTACACAGAGTCAAGGCGCGAAATCTCTTACGACATAAACACGATCGTCATCCACGTGACCCAGGGCTCGTGGTCGAGCGCCATAAACTATTTCGCCAGCACGAGCAACAACCATTCTTCGGCCCATTACACCGTCAGGTCTTCCGACGGCTTCATCGGCCAATCTGTACACGAGCCGGACGTGGCCTGGCACGCTGGCTGGTGGCGGACCAACACGCACAGCATCGGTATCGAACACGAGGGATACATCAACAAACCTGGGTGGTTCACGGACGCGATGTACCGCTCCTCGGCCAAACTCTCCGCCTACCTCGCCGTTAAATACCATATCCCCATCGACCGCAAGCACATAATCGGGCACAACGAGGTCCCCGGCTGTCCTGGCGGCGGGGGGGCGTCGACTGCCACACGGACCCAGGGAAGTACTGGAGATGGTCCAGGTACATGGACCTAGTCAAGGGCTATGCCAGGGCTTCGGCCAGTAAATACAAGCAGGTCGTGGACAACTCGACGCCGCGCCGCTTCCAGGCCTCCGACCGTTGGGCCCTGAGCACCAACCACCCCGCCGCCAACCACGGCGAAAACCACAGGGTCCTCGCGGGGCCGCTGACGGTCTCGGACGACGCGTCGTACAAGATCTCGACGCCAGCCAGGGACTCCTACGCCGTCTACGGCTGGTGGCCGGCTGGCCCAGGTTACAACAACCGCACGGTTTTCGAGGTCAAGACCGCTGGCGGCTGGGCGCACAGGGTCGTCAACCAGAGGATCAACGGTGGCAGGTGGATCTACCTCGGCACGTACACCCTGGCCGCGAACGATTCGTACCGGGTACAGGTCTCGAGCAAGAGCCCAGGCAAGGGGAAAATAATCGCCGACGCGGTGAAGATCGTGAGGCAGTGAAAACTTCGACCACGCCAGGTAGCGGCGCCTGATCCGGCACAACAGAAAGGGGTAGCCAGGAGTGGGTCCTTCCGGCGGCCATCGCCACCAACCCCCGTCTAGATTTTTGGGGTTAAGGGTTTACACTACCCTTCGGCAACGACTAAACGAGGGATGTCTTTGGCAACATACACTTCCAGCGAAAAGCAAAGCCTCGGGGGAGCGTTCTTCGAAGCCCTCGGTACCTTCTACCGCAATCGGTGGTTGCTCGGGTACTTCATACACCGCCAGGTAACCCGCGCCTACAGGAGGTCCTATCTGGGCCTGACGTGGGCGGTACTGGGACCCTTGATCTGGGTTTTCTTCCTCGCGCTAATCTTCTCCAACGTGATCGGGATAAAGGACCGGGCGGTGGAGGGTGACCCCACACTCAACTTCGGCCTCTTCCTGTATTGCGGGTTGCTCCCCTTCCTGACTTTCTCCGAGGCGCTGAACAAGGGCCTCAACAGCATCAGGAGCAACTCGGGGCTTGTCCAGAAGGTCGTGTTTCCTACAGAGATACTGCCTTTTACGAACGCCATCGCTTCTATGGTGGACAAAGTTTTCGGCTTCGGGGCCCTTCTTGTAATGCTGCTTTTGTTCGGCAGAACCTTACACTGGACGCTCCTCTATATGCCCGTCATCGTGGTGCTGCAGTTGATCTTCATCCTCGGCCTCACCTACATCATGGCGGTCCTGGGAACCTTCTTGCCAGACGTGGCAGAGGTCATGCGCCCGGTCATAAGGGGGATGTTCTTCGTGACCCCCATCCTCTGGCCCCCCGACCGGCTGCCGGATTCACTGAGTTGGATCGAGGACTATAACCCGCTGGCTTACCTGGTCAACGCTTACAGGGACTTGATCCTCGACGGCACCATGCCAGGCGGGCTGGCTACCCTCTACTTCACGCTCTTCTCCGTGGCCCTCTTCGTCGTCGGCTTCGCCCTGTTCGTCCGACTCAAGCCCAGGTTCGCGGACCACCTGTGAAGCCCGCCATCTCCCTCAAGGGGATAGGGAAGAAGTACAGGATCGCATCCAGCAAGTCCCTGCGGCTCAGGGAGGTCTTGAGCTTCGGCAAGAAGCGACACAGCCAGGACTTCTGGGCCCTCCAGGACATAGACCTCGAGGTCGAGCCAGGCACCACTCTGGGCATCCTAGGCCGAAACGGAGCAGGCAAGAGCACCATGCTCCAGATCATCTCTGGCGTCTTGCAGCCAACGGCTGGCACTGTCGAGGTGAACGGGCGGCTGACCGCTATCTTCGGGCTTGGTTCTGGTTTCAACCCCGAGTTCACGGGCCGCGAGAACGCCATGATGAACGGCCTGATCCTTGGTATGGACCGCCACGAGATGCTTGACAGGTTCGAGGAGATAGAGGCGTTCGCTGATATCGGGGACTTTATGGACCACCCCGTGCAGACGTACTCGAGCGGGATGAAGTCCCGCCTTGGCTTCGCCGTCGCGGTCAACGTCGAGCCTGACATCCTGGTCATCGATGAGGCTCTCTCGGCCGGCGACGCGGCCTTCAAGAAGAAGGCCCTGCAGAGGATGTACGACCTCAGGGACTCGGGGACCACGGTCCTTTTCGTCTCGCACAGCATGGGCATGATCAATAGGTTCTGCACTGACGCTGTGCTGCTGAACAGGGGACACATGATCGCCAGGGGCATTCCCGAAGAAGTGCTCGGCGAGTACCGCAGCGTGCTGGAGAAGTCCCAGAACAAGAAGGATGCCAGGAACACCGAGCGGGACCAGCAACTGGACTACGCGATCACCCACGAGGACGAGGACGACATGCCCGACTCCCCGAACGGCACGGTGCAGTCGCGCCGGGCCACGGGTGAGGCCGAGATCCTTGGCGTAGAGCTGCTCGACGAGAACCGGGAGCCCACCGCCCGGGTGTCCTCGGGAAGCAACCTGACCGTCAGGGTGCGCGCCAGGTACACACAAGCGGTGGAGGAGAGCTCGTTCGGCGTAGTTCTGCGCAACCTGTCGGGGATGATCCTGTTCGCGACCTCCACAGGTATGGAAGGGGTCGAGCTCGGCGCGAGGGTGCAGGACGAGGTCGTGACGGTTGATTTCACGTTCGGGGTACCGCTCCGCCCCGGCGACTACGGCGTAGAGACTACCGTCTCCGGAGACGGGCTTCTGGGACGAATCGAAGAGGCGGAGATCTTCGAGGTTGTCGCGGAAGAGCATCCGGTGCGGGGCCTGGTCCATGTGCCCACGAGAGTCGAGGTTCACGGCCGGGACTACGAAGAGCTGGGCCCGGCCACCTGAGACCCGTGTCCGCCCGCGTCACGGTCGTCGTCCCCAACTGGAACGGTGAGCGGTTCCTGGAGCTCTGCCTTGGCTCCCTGCGAAACCAGTCTTTCGAAGACTTCGAGACCATCCTGGTGGATAACGGTTCGAGTGACGGCTCGCTAAGCTTAGTCGCCGAGAGATTCCCCGAAGTCAAGACCATCGCTCTGGGAGAGAACAGGGGCTTCGCGGTAGCCGTGAACACTGGCATCAAGGAGTCGGCGACCGAGTTCGTGGCGCTGCTGAACAACGATACCGAGCAGGAGCCGAGTTGGCTAGAGGCGCTGGTGAGCGCGGCTGAGAGTCATCCCGAGTCAGGCCTCTTCGCGAGCAAGCTAGTCGACTTCCAGGACCGCACGATACTCGACGGGGCCGGAGACGCCATGCGCCTGAGCGGGCTCCCCTACCGCCTCGGACACGGCGAGCGCGACAGGGGTCAGTTCGACACGCCTGGCCACGTCTTCGGGGTGTGTGCCGCTGCGGCGTTGTACCGGAGGACGCTCTTCGAAGAAGTCGGGCTCTTCGACGAGGACTTCGTCTCCTACTGTGAGGATGGGGACCTGAGCTTCCGCGCCCAGCTCGCAGGCTACCGCTGCTTCTACGCCCCAGACGCCGTCGTCTACCACATGGGAAGCGCCTCGACCGGCGGCAAGCGAAGCGAGACCGCGACCCGGCTTGGTACCCGCAACTCCCTCAGCCTGCTTGTCAAGGACCTCCCCCTCTCAGCGGTGGTGCACATACTGCCGTTTTTCATCCTCGGGCAGCTAGCGCGTCTGATCACCGCCGCGGCGACGGGCACTCTAGGGGCCCATCTGGAGGGGCTCGCGGGTGCGTGGTGCCACCTGCCGCTCATGCTCGACAAGCGGGCCAGGATCCAGAAGCGGGTCTCGGACGTGGAGGTGCGCAGGCTGCTCAGGGAGTCATCACTCGCGGCTGCGGCGAGCATCGTCCGCCGGCTGCGGGAAAGGGTAGTTTCGCGATGAAGTTCTCCGTGCTCATCGTCAACTACGCCTCATGGCCCCTGACCTTGCGTTGCATCGAGGCTCTGCACGGTACAGGCTACGAGGATTTCGAGACCATCGTCGTGGACAACGACAGCGAGGAGCCGCCTGAGCTTCCATCCCGTGTACGCCTGATCCGGAACAAAGAGAACGTCGGTTTCGCCCGCGCCCACAACAGGGGAACCGCCGCCTCGACCGGGGACCTCGTAGTCCTCATAAACCCGGACACGGTCGTCGATAAGGGCTTCTTCAAGAGCCTTGAGGAGTTCTTCGAAGGGCACCCGAAGGTGGGCGTCGCGGGACCTAGGATCCTGGATTCCGAAGGGGAGCTCCAGCTCTCGGCGCGGCGGGATATCAGCGCCCTCTCAGGGTTCCTCGGACGCACTTCCCTCCTGACCCGCCTCTTTCCAAAGAGCTCGCTCGTGAAGAGCCAGTTCCCCGCCGTCACCGACCAGTCCCACCCTTCCTCGGTAGACTGGGTCTCCGGTGCCTGCATGGTCATTCGCAGGGACGCCCTAAGGGAGATAGGTCCCCTCGACGAACGTTTTTTCATGTACTTCGAGGACGCCGATCTCTGCCGACGCGCCCGCGCTACCGGATGGCTCGTCTACTACCTGCCCCACATCGAGATAATCCACCAGACCGGCGCGAGCAGCCGCAGCAAACCCCGGGCCATCTGGATCCTCCACAAGAGCGCCTTCCTCTACCACCGCAAGCACGGCGCCCACGGGCCGCTGAACGTCTTCAGCGCGGTTGTCCTGGCCGGTCTCACCCTGCGCGCCCTGGCAAAGCTCGGGACCTCGCTGTTCGGCAGCAACGCAAGGCAGGAGTTCGAAAGCGACGACCGTTAGGAGACGCGTCCGGTTGCCTCTTCGAGGGCCTGAAGCGCCTCGCCGCGGTCCATACCGGTGCTTCCGAGGAGATCGACGGCCGAGGAGTGGATCTGGTCGACGAGCGCGTTGACGGCGAGGCTGCTCGCCAGGTCTTCGCGTTCGTACAGGAGCGTGCTTGCCTCCTTCGAGGCCTCCAGCGCGAGACGGCGCGTATCTTCCGGGTCGCCTGACGTTTCCAGGTAGGCGGCGAGGGCCTCGGTCGCCCTGGCCAGGCCGCGCGCCGCCCCGGAGAGCGGTTCGGGGGAAGGAATGCCCGGCTGTACCACGCTTAGCGCCGCGCGGGACAGGGCGCGCACGTCGCGGACCGTCAGATCTATCTGGTCTGCTGCTCTGGCGTAGAGTTCGAGGTGACCAAGGCTTCTGCGGCGGGGCGGGGCGCGCGGTCTCACGTCCGGCCGCGACGGCCTCCTTCAGTCCGCCCACCCTGGCGTCTATCTCGCGGGCCTTCACGTAGGCGCTCTGGGCGCGCTCGGCGTCGCCGCTCTCCAGAGCGCCCGCCACCTCTTCGAGCACGGCCACCGATTCGTCAAAGAGGGGGTGGGCTGCCGCCTCGACCATGCGCTCGGGGTTTATGGGAAGCAGGGCGTTTATGAGCAGGGCTGTGCCGCCCCCGATCAGGGCTTCCAGGAAGCGCTCTAGCGGGAGGCTGGTATCGGGGGAGTGGAAGGTGATCATGATGATCATCGCCGAGATGGCGGCCTCTTTCACGCCGGTCTCTTCGCGCCCCAGGAACACGGCCAGGGCCATAGCCAGGACCACGACGAGGCCTGCCTGCAAGGCCCCGACCCCGACGGCGGAGACGAGGAAGTCGGCTATAGCGACGCCGAAGGCCACCCCGAGCGTCAGCTCGACCGCTCGCCTGGCACGCTCGCCCACGGCGAGGCCGAGGCAGATAACCGCCGCTATGGGGGCGAAGGTTGGCCTGTCCACGCCGAGCACCAGAACAGAAAGAAACCACGCCGCGCAGGCGGCCACGGCTGTCTGCAGGATCTGCAACCACGCGCCCCGCAAGAGAAGAACGCCAGAACGCAGGCGGGTGCGCACGCGGACCCGGGGACCGATCCTCTCCCGCCACGAAGAACCCTCTTGAGGCTTCACCCTTCGCTCCTTCTTGCGGCCTGATCGACGGCACTCGATGCCCGCAAGACTGGACCCTCGGTCTCGGGTATTCGAACCACAATAATCTGATCCTACCGGAGATCTCTCCTCGTTGCGTCTGCGGCGGCGGGCGCGTCGTACGTAGGCCCTGTCCCGACCAGGACGAACCAGACGGGCGTGGAGACAGCCTCCCCGCTCCTGCGGAACGTGGTCAGCTAGAGATGTAGCGACAGCCTTCTAGCAGGTCCGGCAAACTGGCGTCGCCCATCTCAGCCTCCCGTGTACCGCGGCAACCTCTCTTCCGGCATCCCGGTGAGCGGCGGGGCGGCGCGGTCCTTTTCCGAGAGAGACGGGCTTTCGACGGGCCACTCTACCCCGATCCCAGGGTCGTTCCACAGGATGGATCCGTCGTGTTTGGGGGCGTAGTAGTCGGTGCACTTGTAGGAGAAGAGCGCGTTCTCCGCGGTCACTACGAAGCCGTGGGCGAAACCCGGCGGCACCCAGAACTGGCGCTTGTTCTCTGCTGAGAGGATCACGCCCGTCCACCTCCCGAAGGTAGGGGAGCCCACGCGGATGTCCACGGCCACGTCGAAGACCTCGCCGACCAGGACGGAGACGAGCTTGCCCTGGCCCTGGGGATTCTGGAAGTGGAGGCCGCGCAGCACGCCATAGGCCGAGAACGAGAGGTTGTCCTGCACGAAGTGGTTCGGGATGCCGTGCTCCTCGTAACGAGCGCCATTCCAGTTCTCCATAAAGAAACCCCTGGCGTCGCCGAAGACGTCGGGGTCGACGATCAGGACACCGGGAATCTCCGTCTCGATGACGTTCACGTCACGAACTCCTCGATGCCAAGGAGCTCAAGCAGGTACCGTCCGTAGTCGTTCTTCCTCATCGGATGGGCGAGGCGTTCCAGTTTCTCGGCGTCGATGTAGCCTTTGCGGTAGGAGATCTCCTCCGGGCATCCTACTTTGAGGCCCTGCCGCTGCTCGATGGTCTCGATGAAGTTGGCCGACTGGTGCAGCGACTCGTGCGTGCCTGCGTCGAGCCACGCCATCCCGCGTCCCATGAGCTCGACCTGCAGTTCCCCGCGCTCCAGGTAATCCACGTTGACGTCGGTGATCTCCAGCTCTCCCCGTGCCGATGGCTCGAGGCCGGCGGCCACGTCGATAACCCTGTTGTCGTAGAAGTAGAGGCCCGTCACGGCGTAGTGCGACCGGGGCCTCTCCGGCTTCTCCTCGATGCTCAAGACCGTCCCGTCGCCGTCGAACTCGACGACACCGTAGCGCTCGGGGTCCCTGACGTAGTATCCGAAGACGGTGGCACCATCTGGCCGCGCCGCTGACCGCTCCAGGAGTCCTGAGAAGCCTTGCCCGAAAAAGATGTTGTCCCCGAGCACGAGCGAGACGCTCTCGGAGCCGACGAACTCCCGTCCGATGACGAACGCCTGGGCGAGCCCCTCCGGCCTCGGCTGCACGGCGTACTCGAAGTTGACGCCCCACTGCGAACCGTCGCCGAGCAGCTCCTCGAAGCGGGAGAGGTCTTCGGGGGTGGAGATCACGAGTATGTCCCTGATCCCCGCGAGCATCAACGTGGTCAGAGGGTAGTAGATCATGGGCTTGTCGTAGACGGGAAGGAGCTGCTTGCTCACCGCCCTGGTGAGCGGGTAAAGCCGCGTCCCCGACCCCCCCGCGAGCACGATGCCCTTCACGCCTGTCCTCCCAACCCGAGCCGCTCTCCCCTGTAGCCCCGCGTGAGCACGCCCTCGCACCAATCGCGGTTCTCAAGGTACCAGCGTACGGTCTTCTCCATGCCCGTCTCGAACGTCTCCTCTGGCACCCAGCCGAGCTCGCGCTCTATCTTCCCCGCGTCTATGGCGTAGCGCCTGTCGTGGCCTGGCCTGTCCGTGACGAAAGTGATGAGCGACTCGTGAGGGGCATGGGGAGAGTCAGGGGCAAGCTCGTCGAGCAGGGCGCAGACGGTCTTGACGACCTCGAGGTTCGTCCGCTCGTTGTGGCCGCCGACGTTGTACGTATCGCCGGGATGCCCGCGTTCCAGGACCGTCAGGATGGCCCTGCAATGATCCTTCACGTAAAGCCAGTCCCGAATCTGCTGCCCGTCGCCGTAGACAGGCAAGGGTTCGCCGCGCAGGGCGGTCAGGATCATGAGCGGTATCAGCTTCTCCGGAAAGTGATAAGGCCCGTAATTGTTGGAGCAGTTGGTGGTGAGCGTTCGTAGCCCGTAGGTGTGATGGTAGGCCCTGACAAGGTGGTCGGAGGACGCCTTGGATGCCGCGTACGGAGAGTTGGGCCTGAAAGGGCTCTCCTCGGTGAAGTAGCCCGTCGGACCGAGCGTCCCGTACACCTCATCTGTGGAGACGTGCAGAAAGCGGAAGGCGTCGTGGTCTCCCCCCTCGAGCAGACTCCAGTAGGAGAGCATGGCCTCGAGGAGCTCGTGCGTCTCGACCACGTTAGTCTGTACGAAGGCCCTGGGACCGTCTATGGAGCGGTCGACATGGGTCTCTGCGGCGAAGTTCACGACGGCCGAAGGCCGGTATTCGGCAAGCAGGCGGTCCACCAGCTCCCTGTCCCCGATCCTACCGTGTACGAAGACGTGGTCGGGGTTCTCCGAGATCGGGGCCAGGGTGTCTGGATTGCCCGCATACGTAAGGGCATCGAGGTTGATCACCTCGAAGTTCCCGGAGGCCACGGCATCGAGGACGAAGTTGCCCCCGATGAAGCCCGCGCCGCCGGCGACCAGGATGGTTTGTTTGTTTCCCTGCAATGCGCTCCTCTGTGTTAGCTGTTAGCTTTCAGCTATTGTCGCTGGCTGACTGCTGACGGCTGATGGCTTTAGACGTAGCCTACTAGACGTGTCGTGGGCTCGCTACATTCTTGAAAGGCTCCGCCTTTGCGTGATACTTTTCTTACGCTATGGTTCTTTATCTATACACGCTTGTTCGCGGGGCGCGAACTACCGGCGCCGGGGGATGCTTCGCCGGTTGCGGCTGTTAGATCCCCCGGTCCGAAACAGGGGACCGGCTCGACATTACGAAAGGCCAGGTTTGTATTGGGCGTTCAGGCGCGGGTGTTCAAGCAGGGTGTTATAGAGAGGTATCGCGGGTGGCTGCCCGAGATACCTGATGATGCCGTAGCCACTATAGGCGAAGGCGGAACGCCCCTGATCGAAGCTCCCACGGTCTCGGAGCGCGTCGGAGCCCGGCTGTTCCTCAAGTTCGAGGGGATGAACCCGACGGCCTCGTTCAAGGACAGGGGCATGACGGTGGCCATGAGCAGGGCCGTCGCAGCGGGGAGCCGGGCCTGCGTCTGCGCCTCGACGGGGAACACGGCGGCCTCGGCCGCAGCCTACGCGGCGCGGGCTGGCGTCGAGTGTTTCGTCGTGGTGCCGGCGGGCAAGATCGCTCTGGGCAAGGCTGTGCAGGTGCTCGCGCACGGGGCAAAAATCGTCCAGATTGAGGGCAATTTCGACGCGGCCCTGAAGCTCTCGCAGAGGATCGCGGAAGAGCTGGGCGACGTCACGCTGGTTAACTCCGTCAACCCCGACCGCATCGAGGGCCAGAAGACGGCCGCCTTCGAGGTCGCCGAGGTCCTCGGGGGTCCACCTGATGTCCTGGCTCTGCCCGTGGGTAACGCGGGGAACATCACCTCATACTGGAAGGGCTTCCGTGAGTGGCGCGAGGCGGGGCGGGCTGACTCGGTCCCGCGCATGCTCGGGTTTCAGGCCGAGGGAGCCTCGCCGCTGGTGGCAGGCCACGACTTCGAGAGCCCCGAGACGGTTGCGAGCGCCATCAGGATAGGTTCGCCGGCGAGTGGAAAAGGAGCCCTCGCGGCGGTGCGCGATTCCGGGGGCCTCATCGAGAGCGTCACGGACGCGGAGATCCTGGCCGCCCAGGAGATGCTGGCCCGTGAGGAGGGTGTATTCTGCGAGCCGGCCTCTGCGGCCGGGATCGCCGGCCTCATAAAACTCGCGGGCGAGGGCAGGGGCACCGAGGGCACGGTAGTGAGCGTCCTCACCGGGCACGGGCTCAAGGACCCGGATGTGATCCTTGGCCGCGTGCAACTCCCCGACCCCGTCTCCGCGACGTTCGAGGCGGTCACGGAATTCATGGAGAGTTCGTCAAGTTGATCTCCGTCCGCGTCCCTGCCACGTCCGCGAACCTCGGACCCGGCTACGACGCGGTGGGGCTTGCGCTCTCCCTTAGCATGAGGATCGGGCTTGATAGATCGTCCCACCCGAGGGTCGAGGTACGCGGTACGGGGGCTGACCTCATCCCGCGTGGGCCCGAGCATCCCGCTTACAGGGCCGCCCGGTTCGTGGCAGAGATCGTCGGGCAGTCGGACGTCCATTTCCATCTCGTGCAGGAGAACCAGATTCCGCCGACGCGGGGGTTGGGTGGGAGCGCTGCCGCGCTCGTCGGCGGGGCCGTAGCGGCCAACGACTTGTTCGGGGGGCAGATCGCACCCCCCGACCTGCTCAACATCGTCTGCGAGTTGGACGGCCACCCCGACAACGCAGCCCCAGCGCTACTGGGTGGGCTCGTGATCGGAATCCTCACCCCCGTCGGCGTGAGCGCAGTTCGCCTCGAGCCGAAAGGCCTCAAGGTGGTCGTCGCCGTCCCGGACTTCGCCGTCTCGACCACGGCCGCCCGCCGCGCGCTCCCCGACTCCGTCTCCCACCGCGACGCCACCTTCAACGTCGGCCGCTCCGGCCTCCTGCTCGGGGCGCTGGCAACCGGCGAGTACCATCTCCTGCGTGTGGCCATGCAGGATAGGCTCCACCAACCCTACCGCTCCCACCTCATCCCCGGCCTCGAAGAGGTCATAGAAACAGCGCTCGCAAACGGCGCCCACGGCGCCTGCCTCTCCGGCTCGGGACCCACCGTCCTGGCCTTCGCCCCGGAACAACGCGCCAGAGAGATAGCCTCAGCGATGCAGGCCGCCTTCGAGGCGCAAGACGTGAAGGCCGAGTCCTGGGCGCTAGACGTGGACCTGGCAGGAGCCCGCGTCGAGCCGCCGGAAACGATATCCGCCCTCAGTCCCGCGCCGGTCTCCTAGCCGTTCTCGGCCGCCCTCACCCAACGGCGTACCTCGCGCACCCACCCCGGGCGCTCCTTTCTAAGGCCCTCCTCGACGAAGCGTACGAGGTCTTCACTTGTGAGGGGCGACAGGAAGCGGCTCTGCGCCATCCTCTCGTAGCCTTCGCCCCGCAGACCCAAGATGTCCGGCCTCCCGCCGGCGTAGCGCCAGACCTCCGCGACGCCGAGCCTCGCGTAGATGGGTAGCTTCTCCAGAGAAGAGCTGGTGATGTCCGCCTCGACCACGAGGTCGGGCGGCGGATCGCCCGCGTCCAGGTCTATGTCGTCCATGGCCCGCACGCGCCCGGCGGCAGCGCCGAAGTAGAAGCACCCGTCCGGCTCGAAACCACGCTCCAGGTCCTCGCGCTTGAACGTCGTGGAGCCCGCGGCGAGCACGTCTATTTCCAACTCCATCGCCAGTTCCTTGACCAGGGACTCCATGATGTCGCTGATCTCTTCGTGCTTTTTGGACGGGCTCAAGATCTCAAGCACCCCCCGGTCGTAGAAGAAGCGGGGTACCGGTCGCTCCTCACGCTCGGCCATGAGCCGCTCGTAGGTCTCCCAGCTTGCGTTACGGAGGAGTACCCTCCCTTCCGCCGGGCTCTTTACCGTGACCACGCGAACCTCCTCGGGGCCCTCTCGTTTCGCCACGTAAGTCTACACGACGACCACAGCGACCCTACCCCGATAGTTACACGGGCCCAGAGAAGTAGAACATGGCTCGGGCTCAGAGAGCCATGGCCAGGGTCATTGTATAAACATGTATCGTAAGACTGGGAACCGAAGCGCAGTCACGCTGTGAGGTGGGGATGTGACACAACCCCGCGGTACGTGACGACAGGAGACCGAGCTGGAGCGAGGAAACCCCTGATGGCCGCTGGCGCGCCTACGACTACGAAGACCTGATCAAGCGCGACAAGGTCAACCTTGACCTTTTCTGGCTCAGGGACGAGAGCCTCGAGGACGCCGCAGGCCTCCCCGAACCGGATGTGATCGCCGAAGAGATCGCCGAGGATCTGCAATCCGCCCTCGATCAATTTGCCGCTATCGCCAACGACCTCAGCCCGGACCGATAAGCCAATACGGACGCGGACAATCGTACCTCGCATCGCGCAGGAACCCGCCGCAAGATACCCTGATGCCTAGATTTCGCATGCCTTAATCCTTAGTTAATGAGAATTTTGCCGTTCTTTAACCCTCGCAAGACGATTGATTGTTAGTATCATTCTTGTGGGAAGGAGAACGCATGTATTGGTACAACCCAAGGACCAGATGCACGGAGACTATACCTGCACCGGCGACGGACCAGGAAGCACTGACCCTACTCGAAGGCGACCTTAACACCGCGGCCTTCGTGGCCGAGTACGATAGCCTGCGCGAGACCGGCATGGACGTGGAGCAGGCGCTCATCTTTACGGGACACGAGTTCAGGCTGAAGCAACTGGAGTTCCGGGCGGCCAGGTAGACGCCGCGCGCGTGTAGGGGGGGCGACCCGCGCCCCAATCATCTCCCACGGGACTATTACGACTGTGGATTCCCGCTCCCCGCTTTCGCGGGGACAAGCTTCGCGGGAATGACGTAGGGGGCCCGCGAAACTGGCGCGGGACTGCAAACGGAGATATTTTCCGGCGCCTGAGCTATGTGCACCTTGACAACCCTCTACCGTTGTGTAACCCTTCACCACACTTGCGGACTATAGGAGCGAGAACTGTTGAAGAGAGTCTCGAAAACGGCGCACAGGAAGGTCTCGGGCTTGATGCTCAAGATCTCACGCCTGCTCGCCCCACCCATCCACCCGCGAGTACCCACGGTAGCCGTACCTTCCGCCCTACGACTAATTAGCAGGGCGGGCCGGGACGGCACTCTCCGGTCCGCCTGAAGTAGCCGCAAGACGGGCAGGCCCCGTTCTTCGGCAAGGCCGGGACGAATTTCTCTCTTTACGAATGGGGCAAACCGTGGAAAACACAGCTTTCAACATCGAATACAGGCCGCGCACGGGTAGCGAGGCCATGTGTGAGGCGCTACTCGACGAAGGGGTCGAGTTTCTTTTCGGGTATCCGGGGGGCGCGATCATGCCTTTCTACGACGCCCTCCCCGACTACCCGCTAAAACACGTCCTCACCCGCCACGAACAGGCCGCGGCCCACGCGGCTGACGGCTACGCCAGGGCGACGGGAGGCGTGGGGGTGTGCGTGGCGACTAGCGGACCAGGGGCAACGAACCTGGTTACGGGGCTCGCCACCGCCCAGATGGACTCGGTGCCGCTCGTGGCGATCACGGGCCAGGTCGGAAGACCGGCCCTCGGCAAGGACTCCTTCCAGGAGACGAACGTGATGGGCATGACGCTTCCCTTCACCAAACACTCTTTCCTGGTCGAGGACCCCGACGAACTCTACCCCACGATGCGGCGGGCGTTCGAGATCGCACGTTCGGGCAGGCCAGGTCCTGTCCTGATCGATGTGCCGAAAGACGTGCAGTTCGCTGCCTGCAACGACAACGGCTACAGGCGCTTGAAGGAAGCCCCACCCCCTGTCGAGTCACCGGGACTGGAGCGGGCTGCGATGCTCCTGCGGGGCGCGAAGCGGCCCCTGATCCTGGCCGGACACGGCGTGACGCTGGGGGGCGCGGAGATGGAGCTCAGGCTGCTCGCGGAGAGAACGGGCATCCCTGTCGTTACCACTCTGCTCGGCATTAGCGCCTTCCCCGACGACCACCCGCTGTATCTGGGCTGGCCCGGGATGCACGGGCAGGCAAGCGTCAACCGCGCCATAGACCGCTCAGACCTGCTCTTCGCCGTCGGGATGCGCTTCGACGATAGGATCACCGGCGCGGCCCACAAATTCGCCCCTAACGCAAAGGTCATCCACGTCGATGTCGACCCCTCCGAGCTCGGGAAGGTCATAAAGCCGACCGTCGGTATCGCGGCCGACGCGAAGGCCGCGATGCGCTCCATCCTCGGCCACCTGGACGAGATCCCTGAAGGGGAAGGCTGCGAGCACTGGCGCGAGGAACTCACGAAGAGCCAGGAGCCTGAGAGACGGCGCGAGGAGTCTGTCAGGGACGAGTACGGTCCGATACAGGTGATGGACGCCATAAAGGAGGCGGCAGGCCCCGGCGTTCGGCTCGTTACTGACGTCGGGCAGCACCAGATGTGGGCGGCCCGGTTCTTCGAGTTTACGAGGACGAACAGCCACATCACGAGCGGCGGCCTCGGCACGATGGGCTTCGCATTGCCCGCGGCGATGGGCGTGGCGTTCGCGTATCCGGAGGACCCCGTCTGGGTCATCGCCGGCGACGGCGGCATCCAGATGAACATCCAGGAGCTCGCCACGATAAGGGAGTTCGGGCTGAACATAAAGGTCGCCGTCCTGAACAACGGCTACCTCGGGATGGTCCGCCAGTGGCAGCAGTTCTTCCACAACCGCCGCTACTCCGAAACCCCGATAACGGGGCCTGACTACGAGCAACTCACCGCCGCCTACGGCCTCTCAGGGCGCACTATCAGCGAGGGCGACGACGTAGGGGCGGCCGTGAGGTGGGCGCAGGAGCAGGAAGGCTGCACCATTCTGGACTTCCACATAGACCCAGAGGCAAACGTCTACCCCATGATCCCATCAGGCATGTCGGTCAACGAGATGATCGAGGAAGACGGTGCCTGAGCCGGCAACGGGCGTCGCCACGAACACCGTCGAGGTACGCTTTACGGGCGGAATGCTCGCGCTGAACCGGCTCCTTATGACGCTGCAGAACAAACGTATGCCAGTAGCTGGTTTCACGCTCGGGCGCGACGGAGGAGGTATGCGGGCAACCCTCCTTCTCGACTGCCCGCCAGAGTCGGCGCTCCGCTACACGGCCCTCATCTCGGCACTCGAAGACGTGAGCGAGGCAGGACCGGCCCGGACGGTAGAGGTGGCCCTCATCGAGACCACGGCAGACTGGCGCGCGGCCGCGGAGGGGGCCGGAATAGAAGCACATGAAAACGATGGCACTGTCGTGGCTACCGGCGAGCCCGAGAGGGTCGATAGCTTTCTCGCTTCTCTGGGCGATGGCGTAGAAGATATGGTACGGCTGGGTCCTGTGGCCCGTCCGGAGGGAGGGGTTTAGATGGCGCGGGTATACCGTGAGGGAGATATAGGGGATGAGATCACGACGCGGAAGGTCGCTATCCTTGGCTACGGCAGCCAGGGCCACGCCCACGCCCTCAACCTGAAGGAATCGGGCTGCGACGTGAGAGTCGGGCTCTACGAGGGCTCGAAGAGCTGGCAGAAGGCCGAAGCGGAAGGCCTCCGCGTCAAGACCATCGCGAATGCGGTAAGCGAAGCTGACGTCGTTATGATGCTCCTCCCTGACGAGAGGCAACCGGCGGTCTTCGCGGCCGAGGTCGGGCCGAACCTCTCGGAGGGCGACCTCATGCTCTTCGCCCACGGCTTCAACATCCACTTCAACCAGATAGTCGTCCCCCCCGACGTGGACCTCGGGCTCATCGCACCCAAGGGACCTGGCCACGTGCTCAGGCGCCTCTACGTCGAGGGCAAGGGGATGCCCTCGCTCTTCGCTGTCGAGAGCGACGCTTCCGGGCAGGCGAGGGACGTTATCCTCTCATACGCCCGCGCCATCGGGAGCGGCCGGGCCGGGATCATCGAGACCACCTTCGCCGAGGAGACGGAGACCGACCTCTTCGGCGAGCAGGCGGTGTTGTGCGGCGGGCTGACGGCGCTCCTCACGGCCGGGTTCGAGACGCTCGTCGAGGCCGGCTACCAGCCTGAGCTCGCCTACTACGAGTGCGTGAACGAGCTGAAATTGATCGTGGATTTGATCTACGAGGGCGGGCTCGCGGGGATGCGGTATTCGATCTCGAACACCGCCGAGTACGGCGACTACACGGCTGGTCCGAAGATCATCGATGAGGCAGCCAAAGAGAGGATGCGCGCGATCCTCTCAGACATCCAGAGCGGCAAGTGGGCGAAGGACTGGGTACTCGAGAACCAGGCAGGCGGGTCGAGCTTCCTCGCGATGCGCCGCCGCGAAGCCGAGTCACAGGTCGAGAAGGTTGGACAGGAGTTGCGGGCGCTCGCGGCCGAGGGCATAGAGACGCCGGCGGGACGAGCAGGAGGTGAGAACCTATGAGTCGTAAAGCATTCGCGGCATCTGATGCAGATTGGGCCTACCATGGCGGCGAGCTCGTCAGGATGGGCGAGATACGCCTCTCCCCGGCGACCCACGCGCTGAACTACGGCACTGGCGTCTTCGAGGGCATCAGGGCGTACTGGAGCGAGGAACGAGGGACGCTGCAGGTCCTCAAGATGCGCGAGCACTACGAGCGTTTCGAGAAGTCCTGCAGGCTGCTCCGCATAGACCTGCCCGCCACCGTCGACGAGCTCTGTGACATAACGCTCGAGATACTGCGCCGCAACGCCCCGCGCGTCGATACCTACATCAGGCCGCTTGCGTTCAAGTCCATCGAATCGGTTGGCGTGAACCTGAAGGGGGAGTCTGAACTCTCCGTCTTCACGGTCCCGATGGGCAACTACGTCGAGCTCACGGGCCTGAAGGTCTGCGTCTCCTCCTGGCGGCGCACCCCTGACAACGCCATCCCGGCGCGCGCCAAGTGCACGGGCTCCTACGTCAACACGGCGCTCGCCGTCGACGAGGCGCATAGGGCTGGCTACGACGACGCCATCTTCCTTACGCAGGACGGGCAGGTCTCCGAGGCGAGCGCCGCCAACATCTTCCTCGTCAGGAAGGGAGAGCTCATCACGCCGCCGGTCACGGCCGACATCCTGGAGGGCATAACGCGCGACGCCGTCATGGAGCTCGCGGGCAACGAGCTCGGGATACCCGTCGTCGAGCGCGAGGTTGGCAGGACCGAGCTCTACGCGGCTGACGAGGTGTTCCTCTCAGGGACGGGGTTCCAGATCGCACCCGTCATCGAGGTCGACGACCGCCCCATAGGGACAGGCAGCATCGGTCCCGTCGTCGAGCGGCTACAGGAGCTGTACTTCAAGGCCGCGCGCGGCGGGTGGGAAGAGTACTCAGGCTGGACCGTGGCCGTCGAGGTTGCGGAAGGGGCGAGGCAGTGAGATACTGCAGCCTCTCATGAAGGCTGGTCAATAACACATCGTGCGTTTTCCTCTCTCCACTCTACGACTAACCAGGGTGGCCCCAGGGCGAATTACCCGTCCCGGTCTCTAGCCGGGCGGACCCGCGCCAGGCGGCCACCGATCTTTCAAGGGCCGCAGCTTTGATGTCGTTTTCGATGTAGAGAGGATGAGAGACAAATGCGTCGAGTAGAGATCTTCGATACAACCCTCCGTGACGGCGAGCAGTCGCCTGGCATCTCCCTGTCCGTAGAGGAGAAGGTAGAGATAGCCCGCCAGCTCGCCCGATTGAAGGTGGACGTAATAGAGGCGGGCTTCCCCATTACGAGCGAGGGAGACTTCGAATCCGTCTCCCGCATCGCCTCCGAGGTGAAGGGACCAAGGATCGCGGGCCTCGCCCGCATCCACGAGCAGGACATCGTAAGGGCCTGGGAGGCCGTGCAGTGGTCACAGAGGCCGCGCATCCACACCTTCGTGGGGACCAGCGACCTCCACATAGAACACCAGATGCGCTCGGACCAGGAGGACATCCTGCGGCGGGCCGGCGAGGCCGTCGCCTTCGCCAAGAGCCTCTGCGAGAACGTCGAGTTCTCCCCGATGGACGCGACGCGCACGGACATCGGGTATCTGTCAGAGGTGGTCGCGGCGGCGGTCGAGGCCGGGGCCGACGTCATCAACATCGCAGACACGGTCGGATACACGACGCCTGTGGAGTTCACGGCTTTCCTGAAAGAGCTTCAGGAGCGGGTGCCCGCGCTGGGCGAGCGTGTCCTCTCGGTTCATTGCCACGACGACCTCGGGATGGCCGTGGCCAACTCGCTCGCCGGGGTCGAGGTCGGGGCAGGGCAGATCGAGGTCGCCGTGAACGGCATCGGGGAGCGGGCCGGCAACGCCTCCCTCGAGGAGGTAGTGATGGCGCTCGCCACGCGCAGGGACTTCTACGGGGCCGACGTCGGCGTCGAGACCCGCCAGCTCGCCAACACGAGCCGCATGATCTCCAACATCACGGGCTACGAGGTGCCACCGAACAAGGCAATCGTCGGCCGCAACGCTTTCCTGCACGAGTCTGGCATCCACCAGGACGGCGTGCTCAAGGACAGGCGGACGTTCGAGATCATGACCAAAGAAGACATCGGCCTTGAAGGGACGAACATCTTCCTCGGCAAGCACTCGGGCCGCCACGCCCTCAAGGACGCCCTGGAGGAACTCGGTTACTACGTCGAGGGCGAGGTGCTCAAGCGTGCCTTCACGCGCTTCAAGGAGATAGCCGACCACAAGAAGACCGTGACCGCCGCCGACCTCGAGGCCATAGCCGCAGACGAAGTCGGCTCCTTCGAGGGCAAGTTCGTCCTCGAGTCGTTCAGGGTCGTCGCCGCAACGGGCCGCCAGAGCAGGGCCGCCGTCACCATCTCGCACGCCGAGCACGGCACGTTCGAGGCCGAGGCCGAGGGCGAGGGGCCGGTCGATGCTGTCTTCCGCGCCATCGACGCTGCCACGAACCTGAAGGGCCGTCTGACAGACTTCCGCATCGACGCCGTAACGGGCGGCAAGGATGCCCTCGGCGAGGTCAGGGTCTCCGTCGAGTTCGAGGGTAACGATTACGCCGGACGCGGCCTCTCCCAGGACGTCGTCGAGGCGGCGGCGCGCGCCTACGTGCGGGCCGTCAACGTCTACACGGCAGGCATGGTCGGAGCCAGGTGGGACGCGCAGGTAGCGCCGTAGAAAGCCCGCAGAGAAGGGACGTTCCCCTGGCGGGCTACGAAAGCCTGGACGCGGAGGTGCCGGTACTCCACGCTCCGCGGCTGCAGCATAAAGCCGGGGAGGTTCTGGGCTACCTGGCGCGGGGCTACGGCGCGCTCGCCGGGATACTCTCCATCGAGCCGCCCGCGATAGTAGCGCTCCTCGTGGCCGAGGAGGACTGGAGAGACGCGCCGCGCGAGAACGCGCGTCCCTACCCGCCAGGCCTCCCCTACTTCACCCGCTCTGTCGAGCCGCCTGCCCTTGTGCTGCCCGAAGAGCTATCATGGGTATTCAGGCCAAGGACTGCAGCCACGCTGCCCCTGGCCGTCTGGCACGAGCTTGCCCACGCCTTTTTGCTGGGTCGGGAGGTCGTGAGGACCCCGTCGTGGCTCGGGGAGTTCGTTCCGCAGGCCGCCTCGGCAGCGGTAGCCCGCAGGGCCGGCCTGCCGCTGGAAGACCACCTGTCGCGGATAGACAGGGAGCCAGGGTTTACGGTGCGGGGTTTCAGCGGGCCTGCCGGGGCCTGGGAACAGATGTCGTTCCAGAACCTGCTGCTCGTCCTCGGCGCTGCGGCGCTCGCTGAGTTCGGCGAAGGCCTCCTTCGCCGCATCTTCCACACGCTCTGGGAAGAAGACGACGTAGTCGACGAGGAGCGGGCTGAGGAGTTGCTTGGAGACGCCCTTGGTCCTGGCGGACGGGCGTGGCTGGCATCGAGACCCGAGTTCTAGGAGGATCACGATTTGCGAAGCTCGTTCGAGATATTATTGCTCCCCGGAGACGGCATCGGGCCCGAGGTGGTCGGGGCCGCGCGTCGGGTCGTCGACGCGGCCGCGGATCACTTCGGCATCGAAATGCGCTACGAAGAACGTAGGATCGGCGGCACGGCCATCCGCGAAGAGGGCGAGCCCGTCTCGGCGGAGACCCTCGAGGCGGCCAGCGCCTCTGACTCTGTCATCCTCGGCGCGGTCGGCCACCCCGACTTCGACGATGCTCCCGTGCGCCCCGAGGCCGGACTGCTCAAGCTGAGGAAGCATCTGGGGGCTTTCGCCAACCTTAGGCCCGTCGAGGCTCTGCCCTCGCTGCTCGGCTCCTCGCCCCTCAAGCGCGAGGTGGTCGAGGGCGTGGACGTCTTGATCGTCAGGGAGCTCACGGGTGGGGCCTATTTCGGAGAGAAGGAGGAAGGCGAAGAGAGGGCCAGCGACCTGAGCGTGTACACGCGGGAGGAGATAGACCGGGTCGCAAGGGTTGCCTTCGACGCGGCGAAACGGCGCAAGCGCCGGGTGACGAGCGTGGACAAGGCGAACGTGATGGCGACGAGCCGGCTCTGGCGCAAGGTGGTTACGAAGGTGGCCGAGGATTATCCTGGGGTGACGCTCGACCATGCCCTCGTGGACGCGGCGGCCATGTACCTCGTTCAGTCCCCGAGGAGGTTCGACGTCGTGCTGACCGAGAACCTTTTCGGCGACATCCTCTCCGACGAGGCGGCGATGCTCCCAGGCTCGATGGGGATGCTTCCGAGCGCGTCTCTGGGCAAGCCGGGCTCGCCAGGCATCTTCGAGCCCGTACACGGCTCGGCCCCTGACATCGCCGGAGAGGGAAAGGCAAACCCCTACGCGACCATCCTCTCGGCGGCGATGATGTTCCGCCACACGTTAGGCCGCCCCGACGTGGCCGAGGCAATCGAGCAGGGCGTCTCCGTCGCCCTGGAGGCACATTTCCTCACACCCGACCTCGGCGGAAAGAAGACGACAGAAGAGGTAACGCAGGCCGTGAGCAGATGGGTCGCGGCTGGGGAGGGTGTGATATGAGCATAAAGCTCTTCGATACGACGCTACGCGACGGGACCCAGCGCGAGGGCGTGAGCCTGACCGCTGAGGACAAGGCACGCATAGCCGGCGCGCTCGACTCTTTAGGGATCGACTACATCGAAGCTGGCTTCCCTGCCTCCAACCCCAAGGACCTCGAGTTCTTCGAGGGCTTCGACGCCTCCTCGCTCTCGCACGCGAGGCTCGTCGCCTTCACGAGGGCCAGGCGCCCGAACGGACGGGCGGAGGATGATCCTGCTGTAACGCTCCTCCCCTCCCTCTCGGCGCCCGTCGCCTGCATCGTCGCCAAGAGCTGGAAGCTGCACGTCGAGAAGGTCTTGAGGACCACACCAGAGGAGAACCTCGAGTCCGTGCGCGATACCGTCGCGTACCTGGCAGACGCGGGTAAAGAGGTCATTTTCGACGCCGAACACTACTTCGACGGCTTCCGCGACGACCCCGCGTACTCGCTCGCCGTGCTGCGCGCCGCCGCCGAAGCGGGGTCGACTACGCTCGTCCTGTGCGACACCAACGGCGGCACGCTCCCGACGGAGCTAAAGGCCGTTGTGGCGCGCACGGTGCGCGAGTTCCCCGACGTCGAGGTAGGCATTCACACCCACAACGACTCAGGATGCGGGGTGGCGAACGCCCTTGCGGCGATAGAGGCGGGTGCGACGCACGTGCAGGGGACGGTCAACGGTATCGGGGAGCGATGCGGCAACTGCGACCTCGTCACGACCATCGCCAACCTGCAACTCAAGATGGGCCTGAAGGTAATGGAAGAAGGGGAGTTGCATCAGCTCACCGAGGTCTCCAACTACGTCTCCGAGCTCATGAACCTGACGCCTGACACGCACCGTCCCTACGTCGGGCGCAGCGCCTTCGCCCACAAGGGCGGGCTGCACGTCGACGGTATCTCCAAGGACCCAGCGACCTACGAGCACGTCGCGCCAGGGGCCGTGGGGAACGTGAGGCGGACGCCGGTGGGCGAGCTCTCGGGGAAGAACTCCATAAGGGCCAAGGCCGAGGAGCTGGGGTTGGAGGCAGGGGACGCCACGGAGGTCCTAGGAGCCATAAAGCAGCGCGAGTACGAGGGCTACCACTACGAGGCCGCAGACGCCTCGCTTGCGCTACTCATCGGGAGGACTACCGGTGAGGAAAGGCCGCTCTTCGAGCTCGAGACGTTCAGGATCATCTCCGAAAAGCGGGCCGGCGGGGAGACGACCACAGAGGCGACCATAAAGCTCTCCGTGGACGGGAAGAGGGTCATCTCAACCGCCGAGGGCAACGGTCCTGTAAACGCGCTTGATAGGGCGCTCAGGAAAGCCATCGGTCCGCATTATCCGGAGCTAAAGGAGATCCACCTCTCCAACTACAAGGTCCGCATCCTCGATGAGCACCGCGCCACGGCGGCCACGACCCGCGTCCTCATAGACTCGACCGACGGCAAACGCATGTGGGGAGCCGTAGGCGTCTCCGAGAACATCATCGAAGCCTCCTGGCAAGCACTGGTAGACGGACTCGAATACGGCGTGAACGGGACGAAGAAGGCGTGATAACGTCATTCCCGCTTTCGCGGGAATGACGGGTGTGAGAAGGACTCGGCGACCGCAGCCGGAAAGCGCCAACGTCCAGCCGGACTCGGTATGATCTATAACCTACCCTTCGCCGTCGCCGAGGTCGCGCAGGACCTCGTGGGCGTGTTGCGCGGCGGAGCCGTTCTGGGTCAACTGGGGGAGGAGTTGGGCGAGGATAAGGGTGGAGAGGGCTGACTGCTCGCCGCCTTCGCCGCGGATGAGGACAGGGCGCGGGGCGCGCTGCATTAGCTTCTCGCCGACCTCGACCCTGCGGCGGGCGAGCTCGTAGCGGACCACGGCGCGGTTGTCCCTGTGGGCCTGGCCGAGGTGACGGAGGGCGGTTGCCTCGTTCTCGGCCTCGGTGAGGGCGCCTCGCCCGCGCGTCTCTATCTCGAGGCGCACACGCTGGGCCTCGGTCTCCTGCTCCTCAAGCATCCTCGCCACGTCCTGGCGGGCGCGGTTGCGGGCCTCCTTCACCTCTATGAGGCGGGCGGCGCGGTCTTTCTTGGAGCGTTCTATCTCCATGAGGAGCGTGTCTATGCGCTGTTTGCGGGTCAGCTCCCACTCCCTCTCGTAGGCGGCGAGCTCCTTGGCGACGCGCTCGCGGGTGGCGAGATGCTGCTGGTACTGGTCGGGGAGCTGCACGTCTGGGATGTTTGCGCCGAGGATACGGACCCCGTATTGCGCCAGCTGGCGGTTCAGGTAATCCTGCATGTCCCCCACATCGCTGCCGCGCAGGTCGTAGGCCTTCTCCGTGCTCACCTGGCGGCTGCGCTGCCGGATCGCATCCTGCACGGCGCTCGAGAGCACGAGGTCGAAGTTCGAAGCGCCGATTACGCGCACGAAGGCGAGCGGGTCTACGATGCGGAACTTCAGGAAGAACTCTATCGCCTTCAGCGGCACGTTCTCGCGCGTCGGGCAGACTGCTACTGGTGCCAGGTATGGTATTTCCGTCGCCGTGTCGACGACGAACTCGACCTTGTCCCAGGGTCGCCAGAGGTAGTGCCTTCCTGGCGGTAGGGTGCCTTCTATCCTCCCGTAGCGCGAGCGCACACCCGTCGTTCCCTGCTCTATCTCGACGATGGCGCCACGCCACAGCCAGAGCAGCGCGAGGCCGAGGAAGAAGATCGCGACGAGCCCGGCCAGGATGGCGAGCGCCGCGCTCCCCGAGAAGACAGCAAAGCCCAGCATGTAGGCAGACACGCCGAGCAAGAACAGCCAGCCGTAGCGCCTGCGGTCCTTCGGTATGACTACGGGTACGATCTGGCCAGCGTCCCCGCCCCTCAGGTACTGCCTCACCCCGGACCAGCCCGAGACGACCTCTTTGATCCTGGAGAACTCCTGCGTCCTGGCGACGGACTGCGCCTGAAGCTGCGGCTCCATCGTCTCGGTCATCGGCCCTCCTCCCCATCTCCATCGCTGCCGAGGCGTTCGACGCGCTCGCGTACGGCCTCGTCCGTTACGGACTGCCGGATCTCCTCGATCCTGTCCGCGTTCTCGTCCTCTGGAGCCTGGGAGAGTTGCGGTTCCTCTTCAGGGCCCGGCCCGTGGCCGTCTGAGAGGTTTTCGAGCTCACGGGCGCGGTCCCTGATGCGGGCCTGAATCTCCTCCATCCTGTCCCTTATGGCCTGCATGTCCTCAGGCGTGAACAGCGGCTCGCCGCCAGTCCCGATCATACGCCGTGAGATCTGCAGGAAGTCGACCGCGTCGTCGCCGTCTGTGGCCCCGATCTGGACCACCTGCGGCAGCCTGTCCGCGACGGCCGCGAGCCGTTCGAGAACGTCCTGCTGGAAGCGGTACTCCAGTATCTCGGGGGCAGCCGCGCTGCTGACGGCCCTGATGTCGAGGGCCTGCGCCTCGAGCAGGGCCGCGTTGGCGTTGGCCGTGCTCTCGGCCTCGACCATCCGTTCGCGGGCGGTGGCGTTCGCACGGTTCGTCTCGCGTTCGCGGGCCGTGTCGATCTGGGCCTGGTAGGTCGCTATCTCGGCGCTGATCGCAGAGAGCGTCTCGCGCAGGGATGCAAGCTCGCCCCTGAGTTCGCCCTCGTCCTGCTCCTTGCGGAGCCTGAGCTCATACTCGTACGTGTAGGCCTCTTTCGCCACCCTGACCATCTCTGGGGCCGCGAGGTCCATCCTGTACTCCTGGCTCGAGGGCTCGGCGTGGGTTATGTTCGCGTTCGTAAAGCGCACGGCGGGGAGGAACTGCTCGTTGAGGGAGTCGAGGAACTTCTGGGTGCTCTCCCCGACGAGGTCGTAGATGTCTTCGGCCCGCTGCTCGTAGATAAGGGCGCGCGTGACCTCGCTAATAGCGTTCTCAAGCTTGTCCGAGAACCCCTTGACCCCGCCAACCGTGAAGATGAACTCAGCCGGCTCTTCGATCCTGAACTGCAAGAAGAGGTCGACGCTCGCGTTCACCCGGCTCGCCGTCGGGGCCTGCCGTATGGGAGCGTTGTAGGGGTATTCCCTCGTTGTGTTGACGATGTAGCTAACCTGCTTCCACGGGTTGAAGAGCAGCTTCCGGCCTGGCTCGACGACCTCCTCGAGCCTCCCGAACCGGGTGACGACGGCCTTGCAGCCGTCTGGGACCATAACGACGCTCTGGCGCCACCACGAGAAGAAGGCCAGCAGGACCAGAAGCAGCCATAGGTGGGGCCCGAAGAGCGCCAGCGCCACCCCGCCGCCCGCGAGGCCGACAATCCCGAGCGTCACCAGCACGCCGACGAAGAAGAACACGACCATCATCCCTATCGGCATCAGGCGCCAGAACAGCGACTGGCGGTTAGGGATGACGACTGGTGAGATCGCGTTTATGAACCTACCCGACGAATCTGTAGTAGGGAAGCTTCGGTTGAGGATCTCGGCCGCGTCGGAGAGGGCAGCCGTCTGCTGCTCTATCTGGGTGCCTGTGCTCCCCCCGCGCTCCCGCGCCGAGAGAAAGTCTCTGGCGTCGATCCTGAACTGTTCGGAGTCTTCCCTGTCGATACCCTCCGTAAGATCCCGCGCCCTCTCGCCGAGCCTCTCCACAGATAACCCTCCAGAATGTTAGAGTGACACCTGCCTCCATACTACACCGTGCGGCCCACCGCACAACCCGATCCAGGGTTCGCCCTGTCGATGAGGCCGGTCGCCGGCAGGCCGGAAAGCGGCGACAAAGTGCACCGCATGTCGTCGCAGCAGTGCCGGCGCCAAAAGCGGTAGGATACAGGGCCTGAGTTCGACAGCGGAAGGGTTCGCGACGATTACGGGTTCTGAGCAAGTGAGCGTGACCCAGAAGGGTGGGCGGCCGCGCCGCGTGGCGCTCTGGGTCGCCATAACCCTCCTGCTTCTGGCGCAGGGGCTTACGCTGCTCCTCTTCCTGCGGCACGGGTGGGATGCGCTCGTCTTTCCGTACCCGCTCAACTACGGTGAGGGGCCGCTGCTCGACCAGTCCGTAAGGCTCGCGCAGTTTCAGAACATCTACAGGACCGACCTGAGCGCGCCGCCCTACGTGGTCACCAATTATCCCCCTCTGTTCATGCTCGCGCAGGTGCCTTTCGTGTGGCTGTTCGGGCCCGCGCTCTGGTACGGGCGGCTCATCTCGCTCCTCAGCGTCGCGGCCGTCGCCCTCTTCGTCGGGTTGACCCTGCACACGCTGACCAGAGATAGGATCGCGGCCCTGGCAGGGGCTCTTATCTTCCCCGCCATGCCCTTCGTGGTGCGCTGGTCGTCGCTCTCGCGGGTCGACTCGCTCGGTCTGGCGCTCTCGTGGGCCGGTCTTTTCGTCGTCGCGCGCTGGCCCCAGAGGCGCTGGAGCGTCTTCTTCTCGGCGCTGCTTCTAGTCGCGGCCGTCTATACCCGCCAGACTTACATGCTGGCCGCGCCGCTCGCGGCTTTCGTGTGGCTCGTGGCCCAGGGCCAGCGCCGCAGGGCCCTCGAGACGGCCGCGATCGCCGGCGGCGCCAGCCTACTTCTGTTCGCGGCCCTGAACATCTCTACAGGCAGCGGGTTCTTCCTCAACACCGTGACCGCCAACCTCAACGACTTCCGCTGGGAGCGGGTAAGCCTCAACGCCCTCGGGGCCCTCCTGGCCTGTCCTCTGCTGCTGCTCGGCTCGCTCGCGTTCCTCCTCATTACGCCGCGCAAGGGGAACCGCGCGTGGTGGCTCGTCGCGCCGTATCTTCTCGCCAGTGTCCCCTCCGCGATGCTCGTCGGCAAGGTCGGCTCGGACGTGAACTATCTCCTCGAGTTATCTGCTGCGCTCGGCCTCGCTACAGGAGCCTTCATCTCCTGGCAGCGCAGGCGCCCGCGGTTGCGGGTCGCCCTGATCGCGCTTCTCGCGCTGCAGGTACTCGCGCTCGCGCAGTCGTCGCGGGTCCCTTCCGGCCTTCAGAACTACGTTATCGAGCAGCGCGACGAGGTCGCGCAACTATCGAGAATGGTAGCTAGCGCAAACGGGCCCGTGCTGGCCGATGACTACATGGGCCTCCTACCCGAGCGGGGAAAGAGGATCTACTTACAACCTTTCGAGATGACCCAGCTCTCCCGTGACGGCGACTGGAACCAGCGACCCTTCATCGAAGACATCAGCGAAGAGAAATTTCCCTTGATCAT
Organism: Rubrobacterales bacterium; assembly: GCA_038199875.1. Classification (GTDB taxonomy): domain Bacteria; phylum Actinomycetota; class Rubrobacteria; order Rubrobacterales; family Rubrobacteraceae; genus Rubrobacter_D. The sequence goes on along the minus strand of JBBPYN010000073.1, from coordinate 20,720 downwards.
GATCTGGAGTCCCCCTTTCGCCAGGGAGATAAAGCGTGACAGGTGGACCCCACGCATGCTCGAGGAGATACACGAGCACTACCAGCGGACGGACCGCATCGCCGATATGGTGATCTACCGCCCGAAAGGGTAGGAGGCGGTTCGTAGTTTGGACGGTTCGCGAACCGTCCTCGCCAATCACAGGGCCAGTATTTCGGCCGCGACTTTACCCTCCTCCACTCGTAGCAGCGCGAACGTGTGTTCCGGTTGCTTCCGCCTATCCGTCGGGCTGCCGGGGGGATGTGCGAGTGCCCGAAGACGACGATTCGCGCCTCAGGGAAACGCCGTCTCATCCTGCTCCAACGTCCTTTCTTCGGGCCCGAGTCGTGGATCATGGCCACCCTCACGCCGCCGAACTCGAAAACGATCGCCTCTGGCAGATCCACGTTAGGAGCATCGAGGTTCCCGCGCACGGCCCTCGTGGGGGTGTAGACGGCCAGGTCGTCGAGGAGCGTGGAGTCCACCAGGTCGCCGGCGTGCAGGATCAGATCTGCCCGCCCCAGGTAAGCTACCAAACCCTCCGGCAATGCACTGGCTCGACGGGGTATGTGCGTGTCGGCGATGACGGCGGCGATTGGGCTCATCCGACCAGGGTGAGTAGAGAGACCGGAGTACAACTCCCCAGCCTCTGTAACGGAGGCAGGGCTATTACTACCCCGGCCCCTGGTACGTCGCCTGACCAGCCTTGCGCATCACCTCCATGGCGTCATCGACGCTCAGCAAGGTGGTCGTCTTGATCGCCTTGATGTGTCCGGGCGACACGGCGGCCAGAACGACGGCCGCGGCTGTGCCCTCGTCGGGGGCCTCGAAGATGACGAGACCATCGTACTCTCCGAAGCTATTGTAGAAAGAGACCAGCCGGCCGCCCATGTTCTCGAGTAGCCCACGCAAGGGTTCACTACGGTCCTCGGGGCTCCGGGTCAACACCGCCCAGGCCTCTGGGGTGTAGGCGAACTGCGTCATGTAGAGGGGCACACCTGCCTCCTTCCTCCCGCTCTGACCAGGGCGGGATGACCCTTACCATCTTAAACACGGTAACACCCTCCAGGATCGTATGCCAAGGTAGGAGATTCTAATCTTCGCCGTCCTCCCGAGACGACTCCTCGGAAGATTTCCGATTGATCGCCTCTTCGGAATTCGCAGGAGGTGCCTGGGCGACCACCTCGATGGGTGTCTCTTTGGGCGTCCCATTGGACGTCTCGCTGGGCATCCTACTGGACTTCTCGCCGGACGGGCCGTCCTGCGGTCCGCTGTGAGACGGGGTGAACGACTGGGCCAGTTCTTGCGCCTTCTGGCTTGCATCGCTGCTCGACTTGACACCAAAGTAGGTGCCGACCAGGCCGACGATGGTACCAAACAGGGCGCTCATGAGCACTATAACTTGCGTCGGGTCCGCGAACACGCCGCTGACGATGAGCGGGAATGCGATAAGGAACCCGATGAGGGCCGTCACGATTCCCAGGGATACAACAAAGAAGTTCCCGAAATGCAGTGGGCCTCCTTCTTTCTCGGGCGTTTTGGACGCAAAGTAGCCGATGAGCGCAATGAGGGCGACCACGACGACTGTCGATGACACCAGAATGGCTATCACGGTCGCCTGGGTTATCTGTATCACCTGCACCTGGGCGATCACAACATGGAACCAACCTCCTCTTCTGCCTGTGGGCCTGTTCGTCTGGCGTGTAGGTTCGCGCAACGTAGCAGCCCACGATGAAGTGCGGATGAATCCTACGAACGAGGCACCTCGACAAGGGCCTCACGGGAAGGTACGCAACCCTCCCGATTCTTCGGTAATTCGTCGCTGCATGTTCCAAGGGAAGGCGACCTCTACGACACCTCGTCCACGCCCGCCGATCTGCCGTCGCCGCAAGGCGGCCGCCGCCTGACCACGCGCGTGGTGGACGGGACCTTCAACGACTTCGAGACGCCGGGCGGGTACTCTTGGAGCAACCGGATCGGGCAAACCCTGGAGCACATGGAGACGGTCTATACTGTCCTCATGAGGGCCATTTGCTTTATCTCGGACTATGGGCTCTCCGGCGAGCTCGTGGGGATTTGCAAGGGCGTGATGCTGGGCATTGCGCACGGGGTCACCGTAATAGACGTGACCCACGGCGTACCGGGGTTCGACGTGGTAAGGGGGGCCGAGACCCTCAGGCATGCCACCGCGTACATGCCTGAGGACGCCGTGTATCTGGCGGTCATAGACCCTGAGGACAAGACCGACAGGCGAGAGCTCGCCGCCGAGACCGGGAGCGGGGCCTACCTGGTGGGGCCGGATAACGGGCTACTCCTCCCCGCGGCCGAAGCGCTTGGGGGTGTCGCGCGGGCGGTACAGCTTACGAACCCGCGCTATCACGTCCAACCGGTCTCCAACAGCTTCCACGGTCGGGACATCTTCTCACCGGTGGCGGCCCACCTGGCCGCGGGTACTGACCTGGGCGATCTGGGAGAAGATATAGACCCCTCGTCGATGGCCCCCATCGATTTCCCAGGGGCCAAGCGGGAAGCGGAAGGTCTGGCGGCTGAGATAATAGATATCGACCGCTACGGGAACGCCAGGCTCTCCGCCACGCTAGACGATATCGACCTGCACTACGGCGCTCCCGTGGAGATCGTGGTCAGGGACGACACGATGGACGCCAGGTACGTGCAGACATTCGGGGCCGCAGAGAGCGGGGACCTCGTGCTTGTTATCGATTCTCACTGGCGCCTGAGCCTCGCGGTGAACAAGGGAAACGCGGCAAGGGCCCTGCTACTGTCTATCGCAGGCAAAGTTCGAATACAGAGCTAAGCAAGCTGGCGAAGCCAGCTTGTCGGCACACCGGCGCTCAGGACCATGTGTGGCCTGGGGCCATGTTTTCCCTGGAGCGTGAGTATTGATGTGTTTTGGGTTCGAAGCTTACAGCTAGTTCTCGTCGTTTGAATGGGTACTTGCGGAAGACTTCCACCCGTCCGCTATCGACTTCGATGATGTTGTAACAGGGTCGGGTGTCACCCCTGAGGCGCAGGGTCGAGGCGGTGCCTGCGTTTACTATCAGCATGTTCTCGAGTTTCCAGGAGTAGGGCACGTGCTTGTGTCCGGAGAGGACCAGGTCCACTCCAACGTCCACGAGCCTTTGCAGGACGTCACCGGCATCGTAGACGATGTTCCGCTCGCGTCCCGTCCCCGGCAGGGGAATGAGGTGGTGGTGGACGACGAAGATCTTCAGTTTGTCTCCGGCCTCCGCGAAGGTCTCTGTGATGAACTCGTAGTGCTCCCGCCCCACCTGCCCGTCGTTTAGGTCAGGCTCCGAAGAATCGACCCCGACGAGGATGACCTCGTCCAGATCCAGGACCGAGTGACGCTCGCCGAAGAGCCGCTCGAAGTGAATGTAGCCGACGTTTCTGGCGTCGTGGTTGCCCGGTATAACCATGATGTGCTCGCACTCTATGCGGGCGATGTAATCGGCGGCCTGCTCGAACTCTTCCCTGTATCCGGCGTCTGTAAGGTCCCCCGAGACCACAACCACGGTCGGTTCCATCCGGTTCACCTCGATGATCGTCCTATCCAGGAGGTCCGGTATAAAGCGCGCGTTACCGCAATGGATGTCCGAGATCTGGCATATGGTCAACCGACCTTTGCTATCCATCATCTGCTCCGAAATCAGCCCTGAAAGTTCTCCCCGGAACATTATAGGTGCTTTCTGGGGATGATTCCGGCGCGCCGGTCGTCCTAGGCCTCAGCGGGCGGGTCTCTTGTAGGACTCGAACTCGGGACCGAGGGACGCGGCGTAGACCTTGCGCAACGCCCTGTTGCCGCCTGCTCCTGGCAGTAGGAAGTTGGGCTGGGCGCGGTCGAGGATGATAAAGGGAGCCGGACGGGTTTGGATCACGTGGTCCCCGTACAACGTGACCTCGGCGAAGATAGCCGTCGAGGTCTCTTCTGACCAGGACTGGTCGAGTAGGAAGTTGCCGACGCCGTAGTAGATAGGCTTTCCTTCGTATATCTCGATCCCCTTGGGCCAGTGGGCGTGGCCGCCGATGACCATGTCGGCCCCTGCGTCGATCGCGGCGTGCGCGAGATCCACCTGTTCCGGCTCGGGGGTCGCCATGTACTCTATGCCCCAGTGCGGCATGACTAGTACAAGGTCGACTTTCGGCCGCAAACGCTTTATGTCTTGCTCCATGACGTTCTGAACGAGCGGCGCCGTGCCAGGGGCCGCCTGCGTGGCCCAGGCCCAATCGTAGGAGGGCACGCCCATGTATGAGAGGACGCCGATTTTCGTCCCCCCGAGATCGAAGACCATGGGCTCGCGGGCCTCCGCAAGGTCCATCCCGGCCCCGGCGTGGGCGATACTTGCCTCATCCAGGTGTCCCATCGTCTCGTCGAGTCCCGTGGTCCCAGCATCGAGGATGTGGTTGTTGCCAAGGGTGACGCCGTCTATGCCGGCCTGGTCCAACTCAGGCATCAACCTGAGATCTCCCGTGAAGGTGGTCGCATCGGGATGATAGACGGAGTCCCTTATGACAGGGTTCTCGAAGTTCGCGAGCGTGAGGTCGGCGCTAGAGAGGTACTCCCTGACCGCACCCTCTCTTCCCGTGCGCTCGGCCGTGAACTCGTGGGTGATCCCCGTCTCCGAGTAGGCGCTCTGTTCTGGCACGCGGCTCGTGACGGCCGCGTACCCCCCGTCGAGCGGGAAGTCTATCCCCATCCCCCTCCTGATGACCATGTAGTACTGCCCACGGTCGAGCACTATGTCCCCGCCCGCGACCACGCGCCGCAGCATCCCCGGGTCGGGGACCGTCGCGCCCTCAGGCTTCAGGGGATAATTTTCCGGGCTGGTCCCGTCTGGATCTAGGAGCGACTCACCGTCTACCTCGAGGGCCTTGACCCTTGGGCCAACCTCGTCCCAGGGGACTAGCCCGAGCGCATCCGGTGTCGTGCTCACGTGCTCGAGTACGGCGTCAGACGAATCGAAGCCCTCGAACTCCGAGCGTCCGGTCAGCTCTCCCGCCTCCTCGCGCGATCCCCGCGCAACGGCCAGCCCCCGCGCCTTCGAGAGATCCTCCATGCTCACGCCATCAAGGGTCGAGCTAAGGTGGGCGATTGGGACGAGGGCAGCCGGCGGTGCTGGCCGGTCGGCTCTCTTCGAAGGCTTGTTGGCCTCGTCGGCCTGCTTTTCGTGCGCTTCGCCGGCCTGCTGTCCCCCGCCGGATCGACCTCCCTGCTCCTCTGAGGAACAGGAGATCAGCCACGGGCACAGGCAAAGTAAGGTTGAGACCACCGCCAGCATTACCCTGGCGCGGAGTATGTGGCCGCTTCTCACAGCGTCGCTGAGGCCATTATGCGGGGCTTCGAGTCCGGGGGCGGCTGGGTCGGACGCCGTCCCATGGAGAGTAGGCGTTCGATCCTGGTAAGTCTCTGGCGGGCCGGCTTGGGTTGCTCCCACAGTTCTACACGGAGATCTTCGCCATCCACGAAGACCCGCACGTGGGTCAGCACGAACTTCGACACGAAGACGGGGGGACCCTTCAGGTGCGGTGAGACGGGTTGCAACTGGCGCAAATAGCACCCTGAGTTGACAAGCACGCAGCGCCGGCCGTCCTGCCGCTCCATCTCGGAGAGCGAGGGCAGGTGCGTGTGGCCCGAGATGAAGACGTCTACCGTCGTGGGGTCGAGGGAAGGGTTCATGGGCGGCCTTTGCCCACCAGTCAGGATCTCCTTGACCTTGTTCGTAGAGGCTTCGGCCGGGGAGTAGTGCGGCCTCGACGCACCCGGGCTCATCGTCCTTAGGTTTCTGCGTAGAGCGTGCCTGATGACGATGAAGAAGACTGCGAACAGGGCGAGGATCACCAGGCTGTAGAAGGCGATGTCGACGAATATCTCGTGGAAATGGGGAAGCTCCCGGTAGCCCCCGAACAGGTGCAACCCGAGGCCGCTTCGCTGTGCGATGACGTAGAGGACCAGCCTGTAGATTATGTAGGCGAATAGCAGGGGAAGCAGCAGGAACTTGGTCACCTTCCCGATGAAATTGTAGAAGTACCGGCTCGCGATCCAACCAGGTATCGCCACGAGCGGGTAGACCATCTTTATCTCCGCCAGGTCAAGGCCAGGGGAGATCTCCCCGTAGGGAGCGACGCGGCGGGTGAAGTCCATGACGACGTGGTGCCCTAGCGGCGTGTCCAGACCGTCGTGGTAATCCTCGACGGTGTTGACGGCATCCAACTGGTTGCCGTGCTCGCAGTAGATAACACGCCGCCCGTTACCCGTCTGTACCGAAGCCAGGTAATAGTAGGCGAAGTCGTCAACCAGCCCGAGGGTCCTCAGGGTCTCCTGGATCTGCAGGTTCCACCAACCCTCAGCGTCGTGGTTTCCAGGAATATAGACGACCCGCTTTTCATGCTGTGCACGGAGATTCCGCAGGGCGGCGAACATGCTCTCGTACTCGGGGCGCGACACCGTGAGCGAGGCCCTGTCCTTCCCTTCTGGCACCTCGCCGATCTGCAGGAAGTCGAAGAAGTCCCCGGCCAGGATCAACTCCACAGGCCCCGCGTGCGACGCCAGCTCATCGAAGAGGGCCTCTAGTTCGGCGGGGGACTCGAATCCGTCGCAGCCAGGATCGCCCCCGATGTGTGAATCCGAGAGAAATACGACAAGCGTGTTCTCAGGCAGCTCGAGCACCGACGCCTAATATAAATCATCCGCGACGCTACCGCGCCAGCGGTTACGAGAGATCCTCCTCTTCGAGGACTTCGTCGATGGCTTCTTCGATGGCCTCTTCGACGACGTCCTCCACTATATCGGCGGCCAGAATGGCTTCGAGGCCGTCCAGAACCTCCTCGGCGTCGAGCACGAAGGTCTCGTACCCTTCGACCTGCGCCCTCTGTCTCAGGGCGTCCATCATACCCATAAGGCAACCCGCGCCCCACCCCAGATCATCGTCGTCCAGACGGGCGGTGGCCACGCTCACCACGGCGTCCACGCTGGAAGGCTCGATCCCTTCCGTCTCGGGGCTCGTGAGGAGGAAACCGTTCCTGGCCAATACGTCCTCGACCACATCCCTGGCATCGGGCATGGGCGGTGCCTCGTACATGGGCAGGTAGGCCGCGGCGATGACCCTGAGCGCCTGTACCTGATGGGCGTGGTCCCCCTGCGCGTAGTCTCGAACGACCCCGAAAAGCTCGGGGAAGGCTTCTCCGTTCCCAGTCTCCGTCATCTTCCACTCCTCCTCGCATTGGCATTCTTTCTGGTATTGCACCGTGCGCGGGGTGTATACCCCACTGCACCGTAGGGTATTCGTTCTCGCGGGGACCCCCCACCTTTTGCCTGGCAGGGTTGCGCCGGGTATCCTCCGGGTAAAGCAAGGCTGGTCGAGACCCGAGGAGGCGAGCGTGGGAAGAAAGAAACGTAACGATTCCAGGGGCCGCGCAGAGGGCCGCGTCAGGGGACGCGTGCAACAACGCGCGCGGGGAGGCACGAAGCGCGGTGGAGGAGACTCGGGACGTAAACGAAACAACCTCGACCTCGGCGCCATCGAGGACTATGCGAGCCACCTGGCGGGCCGTTCGGGGGGCACCTCAGGCCTCACCGGCGCCGCCTCGGGGCTTGCGGGAGCCGCTTCGGGGTTCGCGGGGGGAAGCTTCGCGAGCAGGCTCATGTCTGGTGACACCTCGATTTCAGACGAAGACTTCAGAAAGGAAGTTGCGGAGCACTTCATCCTTCTCGAGGAGCGGCTGCAGCGGCTCGAAGAACAGGTATCAGGGTCAGGCGAGCAGGGGGCAATAGAGGAAGACTTCTCCGAACCCGATGGAGAAACGGGTCCCGCAAGCAACCTGTAGTCAAGGCGCGGGGCGGAAAGTACGTTTCGGCATCTTCACCGTGTGCTTCCCAAAAGAGGGCCGCCCTCTGGCGTAGTACATGCAGTCTCTAACACTCCTATGTCGCACACCACCGTACCGTTGGCGTCCCCGTCCTTGCGCCTGGTGCCGGGCTGGTCGGGAGCTATGTAGGCCGCTCGTCGAACGCGCCGAGATGAGAGGATCCGTGACGGCCAACAGCGTTGCACATAAGTAGGCTCCAAGGCCTTGTTCTGGGCACTTGCTCTCCTACGAGTAGATCTTTGGAACCGAGTCTCCATCAGTCGACCCAACCGTAGCAAGCCCACGCTATGACAGGCGCTCTAGTGTAGACTTGTCCCGTTGTGGTTGGGCCCATTTCGAAAGTGATAGTACTAGCGCTGTGCTTATCAGCCTTCCTGCTCGTCGCGTGCTCGCAGGATGCCGACAAGCCCGACCGTAGGCAGACCGGCACAGCCTCAGGGAGTGATGGGGCGGCAACAGCGAAGGTTCGTATGCTACCGCGCGAGGGAACCCTTTCTGCCGGGAGGTATTCCACCGGTAAGGGGTTCGAGCCTACTTTTTCCTTCGAGCTAGGCGAAGGCTGGCTCATGTTGCGTCCTTCGGGCCACCGGTCTTTGAAACTCGGTTACGTAGCCCCAGGCCAAGAGGTAGCCCAGGGCAAAGGGTTGCGTTTCCTCAACGTGCGAGAGGTTTTCGAGCCCCACAAGCAGGGCGGAGACGTGCTCTTCGAGGCAAAACCTGTCCCAAAGGACCTCGTCGCGTGGTTGCAGCGGCACCCTTATCTCGGCACCGAGGAGCCAGAACCGGCGGATGTCGGTGGAGTACCGGCCAAGCAGTTCGGAGCAGATGTCGCCGTGCCCGAAGGGTACCGTAACATCGAAGGGGACGGCTGCGCGGTGCCTTGCATCCCGCTGTTTCGACTCGGTAACGGATCAGTAACCTACGTGACGGAGGAGGGCAAGAACAGGTTCATCCTCCCGAGGGACATCGAGGGCGAAACGGTAACCATTCTCGTCTCTGCGCCCGCCGACAGGTTCGAGGAGTTCTTGCCAAAGGTACAGAAGGTGCTCGACACTGTAAAGTGGGGTGTTTCTTAGGAGCACCCAACGGACCTGCTCGTGTCGTGCGCGACTCCCTCGTGCACACGAAACGGGGTATGGTCGACATACGTGCAAGAATAGGCCATAAGCCAAGAGCTTTCGTCAATCCCCGAGATGGCTCGCTTTCCGGATCTTCTCTAGCCGACTCGTACGGGAACCCGCTGGACGACATTGATTCCGTATCCGCCCTGGTTCCAGACTTCTTCACCTTCAACCGGTTGGGTCTTTCCGGATGCGTCCGTCGCCCGGACACACAACTCATGCTCGCCTGGACGCGCGTCCCATTCGTTGCTCCACGATGTCCAGCCGTAGGGTTCGAGTGCCTCTCCGAGGTCCGCGTCGTACCAGGTTGCGCCACCATCCGAGCTGAACTCGACCCGCTCGACGGGGCCGAAACCTGACCAGGCGCGGCCTTCTATGGTTGTCCTTCCGGCCTCTACGTACCGCTTGCGGGAGAGGAAGTCAGGGATGCCGGGTGGGATCATGAGGGCATGCGGATGCTTCCTGGTTACGGGAGTGCCCGGGTCCTCCTCCGAGAGCCTGTAGTTGTACGTGAGCACTTGCTGGACGCCCTCGAAGGGTTCTTCTATCGCCCTGATCTCCTTGAGCCACTTGACTGACGCCATGCCGTACCAGTCCGGCACGACGAGCCGGAGGGGAGAGCCGTGCTGCGGAGGGAGCGGCAACCCGTTCATCTCGTATGCTAGAAAAACCTCGTCGCGTAGGGCATCCTCTACCGTGAGGCTGCGCTCGTAGTCGTGCTCGACGCCCTGATCCAGGCCCCGGTCGTAGCCTGAGAAGAGTATCTCCAAGGCATCATCCAACAGGCCGGCCTCCTCCAGGATCGGCCGCAGGGGGGTACCCGTCCACTCGGCGCATCCGACCGCCTCGTCGTGCCACGGGGCAGAGACGGGACGCGGGGAGAGGTGCGCCCGCCCGTTGCCGCCGCACTCCATTATCACCGGCATGGTGATCTTCGGGCGCGCCCTTATGTCCTCGAGGTCCAGCTTGAGCGGGTTGCGGACACCTCCCGTCACCGGAAGCTCATAAGTAGCGGGGTCGACATGCGGAACGTCGAAGTGGATCAGGAGGTAGTGCATCCCTACTGGCGTGATCGGATAACGCAACCCTTCGAGTTGCATGCCAGGGTTACGGAGGGCGAGTCCTACCTCTTCCCGGGAGAACTCCGGGGTCGTGCTGATCGGAGCCATGCCGTTTCTCCTCCTTTAGCGGATGGTCCTAATTATTCCACAGTACAGCTCTCCCGGAAGGCGGCGCGAAGTTTAAACGCTTGGTGTGAGTTGTTGGGATCACCACGCCAGCAAGTCAGCGAAAGCCAGCCAGGGGCGACCGAGATCGTCGTTGAGCCAGATACAGACGTTGTGCAGAGCCACCCTCGCTGCCAGACGCGCCCTCACCCCGCTCATCTCGTGAGGACGCTCTCGATGAAGGCCAAAGGCATTGAGGAGCTTGTCAATAGACTGTCTCCACGATCTGAGGGATTCCGGCAACCCAACGTCTGAGCTGCTTGGGCCAGCTTTGCCTGCGGCTGTTTCGCTTGGGTGGATGGATGATGCGCGCCCCATAGCGTTCAAGCCACCTGAGGTGGTTTTCAGCGCCCTCGAAGCCCTTATCGGCCACATAGCATCCAGAGGCGGCGGCGCGGCCGACGCTTGCAAGTGGCGGGTCCGAGTGGCTTCTGGAGTCGAAGAAAGTCTCGGCCAAAGGCTGCTCTGCGGTGGAGGCGCAAGAGAAGCCGAAGCCGGTTATGACACCCTCCTTGCTTACGGCAACGAGCAGCTTGAAGCCCTCGTACCATCCCAGGCGGTTGGACCATCCGATGTCGGCCTCTCCGGCCAGCCACCCTGCGCCCCTTCTCTTGGAGTCCCTGACGACCATCGCAGCACTGTCAAGGGCTTCGAAGGGGCATCCGCCAATTCCCATCATCTGCGCCAGATGCACAGCGACCTCCTCCAGGAGTCCCACCAGCGAACGCACCCTGCGGTTGAGTTGGGAGCGCTCGGGCAGAGTGGGAAAAGCATTCCTGAGGCTAGACTCCGCGTAGCGGTAGAAATCCCGTTCGCTGGCGAAGCGGGAGAAGCGGGCGAAGATGGCGAGCGTTACGACCTCGCTCTCGGAGATGGTCGGCTCGGGTCCTGGCCTCCTTTTCGGCTCGCGGGATTTGTAGAAGTCGTCCACATATAACGTAAAGTGCGGTGAGGAAGGTGTCCTTAAGTCGAGCATGAGGAGTCGGTTCCTTATCTGTACAGGCACCACGCGTCAAACGCGGATGCGGTATGTGCCGACTCCTCTTGGCATGTCTCAGGTGGAGCACGTTCGCTGGCAAACGCCAATCGCGAGACGAAGAAGGTCGGTAATATTTCGCGCGCCATTGACGCTAAATTGACGCCCAGCCTCATCTCGGTGCTCGGTCTACGCCCCTTAACCGAGGCGTGCCGGCGACATGATGATCGATGGGGGGAGATCGCCTTAAACATGGATGCGGCCGCTCGGTCTTTCAGGGCTGTCCAGCTCGAAGAGGAGGATCTCTGTCGGTGGCAGCTGGAACCGTACGGGAGCCGGCCGCTCCCCGGTAGCTGCTCTACCTCATCGCTTCTTTTGGGCTTCGCTAGGCGCACGAACCTTCCCTATGACCTTCTTCTTGCGATGCGAAAACTTCCATCTCAGACGCTGCTACTGACGGCGGCTGGCTCGCTCATGGCCTCCTCTCCAAGCTCTCGCAGAGTGTGGTGTGCCCGGCGGATTAGCTTGCGGGCGATGGATAGAGCCGCCCGTTCGCCCCGATCCGCTCCTTGTTCTCCACGTAGTAGTCGTGATCGGGTGAACCTCGGCGTCGGGCGACCATGGCCGCCTCGAAGGCCGCCCACCTCAGTACGGGCGGGCCCTGTCTACTGAGCTTGCCAGCTGCCCGCTTACCGTCGGAGTTGTGCACGGTGACGTCGAGCCCGGCGAAACGAACCGCCTTCTTCGAGCTCGAGAATCGCCTGGTGTCTCCGAGTTCGGCCAACATTGCCACGCCGGTAAGCTCACCGATACCGTAGTGCTCCATCAGCGCCTGGCAGCCGACCTGGGAGCGGGCATAGGCCCTTAGCTCCGCCTCTATGGGCTCCAGCTCCTCGTTTATGTGGTCGATCATCTTCAACGAGAGGTTCACTACCTTGCGAGCTGCCGCAGGGAGTTCCATCTTCTCCAGGCGCTCGCGACGATCGGCGGCAAGCACGTTCCTCTGTTGGGGGTAGCCGTTGTGAAAGAGCTGGGCGTGGATGCCCTGCTGATGGGCGGTACGCTCCTCGATCATAGTGTGGCGCAACCTCACGAGCGTCCTGATCTCCTGGACGTGCTCCGGCGGTATCCACGACTCTGGGAGTCGCTCGATCACCAGCAGGTCCCGCAGATGCCCGGCATCGAGGCGGTCGGTCTTGGCCCGCTTCTTACGGCCCTGCAGGGACTTGGTCTCCGCTGGCTCCGCCAGGTGTGCCTCGATTCCGGCCCTCCGAAGCTCCTCGACCACGTAGCGCCAGCCGGTGGTGGCCTCCACGGCGATGGCGGCATCCTGGCCCGGAAATCTCTCGGTGAACCGCTCCAGCCAGGAGCGGAGGTTCTCCCTGTCAGCCGGCTGGATCTTGCCGCGATGTACCTCGCCGCTCTCCATCTCCATGTAGTCGAAGGTGATCTGCTTTCTGTGCAAGTCGAAAGCGCCTACAATGTCCATCCGGGGCCTCCTCAAGCTCCGTCGATTGACACGACACGGGTATGGTCTCATCCGCCCGCATCTGAGTTGGGGAGGCCTCACTTCACGAGGATTCACTCCGTCTGCGTTCACTCCGTCTGCGTGTACATGTCATCTTTCCCTTGGGGATCGGTCAGCAAGCCGACTTTAGAGCGTAGACGCCTTCCGCTCAAATTCCGTACAGATAATTCACACCAAGCGTTTAACGGAGAGGCGGAATTGCAAGCGATGGGGAATCCTTGTCCTGCTCGCTGGCGTTCCCGGCGAAGATCCATGTACTGCGGTCTACGCGGCGCGAACTGGAGGGGAGCATCGTGGCGGCGCCCATCCGGGCGGGCAAGAAGCAGGATCCAGAGTATGGTCTTCAACGCCGCTGGCGTCCGCGCAGCCTTCCGTCGTGGCTTACCATGGAGTGGCGTCCTGCAAACGCGGGGGAAGGCTTCCCCGTGTGGTCCTCCCACGCAGCGTGTTCCACGGCCTCCGCAGTCGCACCCGTGAGGCCGAAGGCGACCGTCAACGAGCCGTCGGGCCGCAGCAGGAGCAATAGGTCCGGGTTTCGTTCTAGATGGTAGCCTGGCGGTAGGCTCGGGTACAATCTCCCCCGCTTTCGGTCGACTGTCGTAAGGTTGGATAAGGTCATTCGCGTTGTACTCTTGATTCCGGTCGTGACTACCCTCGCTCCTATTTACAGGACGGGTACTTTACGTTTCGGCTTCCAGGATAAATCTAGAGGACGAATCTTACGGAACGCTTACGCACTCCTTAACACTCCCTAACTGTATGTAGCGCCCTTCGGCGACGCCCCCGAGGCACAGGCCCTTACCAACGCCGTCGGCGTAGGACGTTTACAGGCTGCCACCGTCGTTTATCCTGGCATCATCGGGAAGCGGCCCGCAGCGACTCGGAGGCGGTCAGTATCGCCGCCCCGAGCAGCACGCCGTCTTTGGCCAGGAACTGCCCCTCCAGGGAGAGCGCGGGGAACCCGTGCTCTTCTTGCCAGACCCCAGGCATAGTGTGGAGGAAGCTGAGGGTGGTCAGGAACATCGCGATGGCCCCGAAGCTACCGAGCGCCGATAGCCTTGCCGAGAGCGGCCTTGCGGTGGTCAGAGCGCCCAGGGCTATCTCCGTGACCCCTATGAGCCTGGCGGTCTTGCGCGCGCCCATCCTCCCGTTGACCCACGAAAAAAGCGGGCTCGTGGAAACCATAGGCTGTATGTTTTCAGCCTCGTAGTCGGCGAACTTCAGCGCCCCGACCCACAAGAGGCTCCCCGCCAGCGCGGAGCGGATGACGCCCCTGCCCGCGGCTTCGAGCGTTGCGTGCGCGTCTGCCATCGGTATCCTCCTCGTCGCTTCCGGACCCATTTTCGTGTGGCAACGGGGTACAATTAAGTGACACGCGTCACTGAGTCGCCGCGGAGTGTGTTGTCTTGTGGCAGCCAGAGGGTTCGAGTCCGCAAGAGGGAGGTGCGAGAGGGATGTTGTTGCCGAAAGAAAAGCTACGGCTACTCTCCATGGTGGACGTCCTCGAGCCCCTTTCGGGTGAAGAGCTCGAGGAGTTCAGCCGGCGCGTCCCGGACACCCACGTCGAGCGCGGGCAGGTTTTTACGCCCCTGGGGACGAGAGCGAGGCGCTCTTCATGCTCAAGAGGGGCAAGGTCAGGATATACAAGGTGACCCCGGAGGGTTGGGAGTTCACGCTCGCCGTGGTAGAGGCCGGGACGATGTTCGGAGAGATGGCGCTCACCGCCCAGCGGATGAGGGAGGCGTATGCGGAGGCAGCCGAGCCTTCCGACATCTGCGTTCTGAAGGGCGAGGACCTGGAGCGACTCGTGCGGGCCAATCCGGACGTCGGCCTCGCGATGATGCGCGTCCTTGGCGAGCGGCTTCGGGTGTGCGAGGAGCGGCTGGAGGGCATTGGCCTCAAGTCTGTCCCCGCGCGGCTGGCGAGCCTCGTGCTACAACTCGCCGAGAGCGAGGGCGTTATGACCCCCGAGGGACCACGCATACCGACCCACTACACCCATCGCCAACTTGCCACCATGATAGGCGCGAGCCGCGAGAGCGTCACCAGGGCGTTCAGCAAGCTGCAGGGAGCCGGGGCCGTGGAACTCAAGCGCCGGCACATCCACGTGAAGGATGTCCAAGCCCTGGAGAGCGCCGCCAGCTGAGCGGCCGCCGCCTTCGCCCAGGAGACAACGCATGGGGATTCCAAGACGATGAATCCTAGCCTCCCAATTTGGGTTGACTGGGCTCGTGGAAATATAATGAGGCGCCACGGAGGTAAAGAAGTGAGCCACTCTCTACGCGGGTTCGCTGCCCGACAACTGGCCGACTACAGGGCTCGCAGGCCAGGAACCCTCTTCGCCGAAGACGATCACGCTCACCTCACGCTGGGCGACGCTTACACCATCCAGGCCCAACTAGCCACGCTGCGCGCCGCGGAGGATGAGCCGGTAGCTGGCTACAAGATTGGCTGTACTGGCCCAGGCACCCGCGAGCAGTTCGGCATGGACGGGCCGATCCGCGGTTTCCTATATGGCCCAGAGCTTCACCCGTCCGGGGCGAACCTTTCCCACCGTTTGTATGCGAACCTGGCCATCGAAGGCGAGATGGCCGTTCAGCTCGGGGACGACGCGGAGATCACACGTGTCTTCCCGGTCATCGAGTTGCACAATTACGTCTTCCGATCCAAGACCCCGAACCTTCAGGAGTTGATCGCCAACAACGGCCTGCACGCTGGCGTGGTGCTCCCCGCTGCAGACGGCGCTCCGTGGCGCGGCGACGAGCCCCTGTCCGGCGTGCTGCGGGTAACGATCAACGGGGAGATGATCGAGGAAGGGCCCGCCTCAGGCGTACCCGGCGGTCCGGCAGGGTCGGTTGAGTGGCTGAGAGGTCACCTGCCAGAGTACGGCCTCACCTTGCGTCCGCGGCAACTCATCTTGACGGGTACGCCGTTGAGCCTGATCCCGGTCCGGCCTGGCGACAGCCTGTGCGTGACGGCGGAGGGGTTGGACGCCGTCTATGCGACGGTCCTCGCGTGAACGCCGTCCTCCCCGAGGACCCGACACCTGCCTCGGCCGGAGTGCTAAGTATCATGCCGTCCACAGAACGCCGTATCTCCAAGGGAGCATACCCGTTTCGTCAAAACCATCTCCCACTGAAATCTCTATCTCCCGAGGAGTAGGTCGTGAGCCCAAACCCTGAATTGACCATCCGCAGTCTGGACGTCCGAGCGGTTGACGTACCGATGCAGCGGCCGCTCACGACCAGCGGAGGCGTTGTACACACGGCGCCGCTAGTGTTGATAGACCTGCACATCGAGGAGGGGATCATCGGGTGTAGCTACGTGTTCTGTTACACGCCGATGGCGCTTGAGCCGGTGTCCAAGCTCCTTTCGAGCCTGGGGGCACTGATCGAGGGCGACCCTTTGGCCCCGGCGGTTATAGAGCAGAAGCTGCAGCAGAGCTTCCGGCTCCTTGGCCCGCAAGGGCTGGCCGGCATGGCGATGGCCGGCGTAGAAACGGCGGCCTGGGACGCCCTGGCGAAGGCGCACGACTTGCCTCTTGTGAGGCTGTTAGGTGGCGAGCCGCGGAACATACCAGTATACAACAGTTGCGGGCTTGGCATGATCGGCAGCGAGCGAGCGGCTAACGAAGCCCGAGAGCTGGTCGCGCCGGGTTTTGCGGCGCTCAAGATCAGGCTGGGTTATCCTGAGCTTAGGACGGACGTCGAAGTGGTCCGGGCGGTCAGGGGTTCGGTCGGAGAAGATATACATCTTATGGCGGACTATAACCAGTCGCTCTCGGTTGCGGAGGCAAGGAGACGCTCAGCGGCGCTGGATGAAGAAGGGCTCTACTGGATAGAGGAGCCAGTCCGCGCGGACGATTACTCGGGCCACGCGCAGGTCCGACGCGGGGCGAAGACCGCGATCCAGACGGGGGAGAACTGGTGGGGATCGCACGACATGTCCAAGAGCATAGAGGCTGGCGCCTCCGACTACGTAATGGCTGATGCCGTGAAGATCGGGGGGGTTACCGGCTGGCTGCGCGCCGCCGCGCTGGCACAGTCCGCAGGCCTTCCGCTCTCCAGCCACCTCTACCCGGAGATCAGCGCGCACTTTCTGGCGGTTAGCCCGACAGGCCACTGGCTGGAGTACGTAGACTGGGCGAACCCCATCCAGGAGGAGCCATTAAGAATAGAAGACGGACAAGCCTCGGCCTCCAGCGTCCCGGGGAGCGGCATACGCTGGAATGAGGAGGGCATCCAGCGTTACGCGGTCAATTGAGACTGACGGAAGCACGGTCCCACTACCCACGCAACCGGGCCAGGAAGTCACTGATGGCCTCCCCGATCTCCCGAGGTGAATCTTCCTGGACGAAGTGCGAGCCGCGCACCGTGACCTCCTCCTGGTTTCTCCAACCCCGGCAGAAATCCCTCTGGTCGCCAGTAAGGATGAGGCCGGGATCGGCGTCGATAAACAACTTTGGAACCTCACTCACGGAGAGCCACTCGGAGTAATCTCCGACGATCGCTGCGACATCCTCAGGCTGGCCGTCCAGAGGGATCTCGCGGGGCCAGCTCAGAGTCGGACGCCGCGATTCCCCTGGCTCTGCGTAGGGTCTGCGGTAGGCCTCCATCTCTTCGTCACTGAGGTCTCGGATCACGCTTCCTGGCAGAATACGCTCCACGAAAAAATTCTTCTCCAGGATCATCTCCTCACCCGCCTCAGAGCGTAGTGCTCGGAAAACCTCACGCGCCGACTCGGGCCACTCCTCCCACGTCATCGGCCTGACCATCGCTTCCATGTAGGCTATAGCTCGTACCCGTTCGGGATTACGGTAGGCCCAGTGAAAGCCCAGGGCCGAACCCCAATCGTGCCCGACCAGGGTAACGTTCTCCGTAATCCCGAGAGCCTCGAACCAGGCATCGAGGTAGCGGGCGTGGTCGGCGAAGCGGTATGAGCCGTCAGGAGCCGCGCCCGAGTCTCCCATACCGACGAGATCAGGGGCCAGGCAACGTCCCACCCCCTCTACGTGAGGGACGACGTTACGCCACAGATATGAGGAGGTCGGGTTGCCGTGCAGGAACACGACCGGCTCCCCGTCTCCGATGTCCACATAGGCCATTTCAGTGCCCGATACGGAGATACGTCGCCGCTCGTAGGCATCGCCGGCTGGAATCGAAGGTCCGTCCATGGATCCCTCCTCTTGTAGGTCTTTCCTCATCGACTGGCCGTACACGTCACCGAACTACAGGTTGCAACCAGGGCCGATTGAAGGAGTTGTAGGAACCAGGAGCGGCGCACGGAGGCTCATAAGCTGCGGTGATTGGCGACGGCCGCCTCAAGCTTATCCTTCATCTGGGCAACTTGCTCGTCGAGTTCCCGTGGCCGCTCGCGGCTCATCTCTGTAATCTCGGAGCGGTTCTCTGCGCCGCGCACGATCTCGAGCTCTCCAGATTCTACGCCCGCGACTATGGCGGCAGCGACATCTTCAGGTGACTCATACTCGAAACCCAGATCCGGCCCAGCCTCGTTGCTATCCATCATAGCCGTATCGGTCGCCCCAGGATAGACGGTCATTACATGCACGCCTTCTCCGTAGAGCTCGCGTCTCAGTGCCTCCCCGAAGTGCGCGATCCCGGCTTTCGTCGCCGCGTAAACGGAGTAGAAGGGCATCCCCACGAGCCCGAACCGCGACGACACGTTGACAACGGCAGCATCACCGCTGTCGCGCAACGCGGGCAAGGCGGTGCGGATCAGAAGGATCGGCGCGGTGAGGTTGGCCTCTATCTGGGCCTGTATCTCCCCGGCGTCGATGTTCTCCAGGCGGCCTGCGCGCACGGCGCCAGCGTTGTTGATGAGAATATCGAGACCCCCGAAGATCCCGACCGCTGCCTCTACGGCACGCTGGCGGACCTCAGGGACAGTTACATCGCCGGATATAGCCTGCGCCTCGCCGCCAGCCTCAGAGACCAGCCGAGCCGTCTCCTCCAGCGGCTCCTGCCGCCTGCCAACGAGCGTCAATCGCGCTCCTTTGCGGGCAAACTCGATGGCCGTGACGCGCCCGATCCCGCTTCCCGCCCCGGTCAGAAGTACCGAATTCCGAGACACTTCCATGGCAAAACCCTCCTTCAAACTGCTCATTAGGTAAGCGCATACGCTGGCTCACCCAGATTGGTTGGACTGCTACGGTAGATACGACACACCGAAGCCGAGTCGCACTGGAACTCGTATATACCTTACGCTTCGCCGTGGGCCGGAGTGCCCATCTCTTTGACGTTGCCGACGGCGACGAGCATCTCCCGAAGCTCAGGCCGCCCGAAAGGCATGCTGTTTATCGCCTCGTAGTAGACGGTCTCATTCGGTTGGATCAAGAACAGGCCAGGCTCGCCGTACAACTCTGGCTCCTCTTCACCCTCGCCTCGCGAGACGAACAGGCCCCACTCGCGCATCTTCTCGATCTCGAGCCCGTAGCCGATCGGCACGCTCTCGAGGCCCCACTCTTCTCTTGCCTCGAGCGCCCGCTCCTTCGTATCGCCACTCACAGCGATAACCTCGACGCCCTGGCCGCGGAAGTCGTCGTAGAGGCGGTCGAGCTCGCCCAGATACTTCTTGCACACCGGGCAGTGTAACCCGCGGTAGAAGACGACCATGGTGAACGCCTCAGGGTCTTGTTCGTCCAAACTGAAGCGACCACCATCAAGGGTATCCACATCCAGAGATGGTGTCGCTTCTCGTGGCTTTACCGTGCTCATCATTCCCCTTTCACACTAATGCTTGTGTTCTACTCGAGACATTAGCATGCGAACGGCTAATGCACAAACGGGATGGTTTAGAATTAGGTGGTGGAAGAGACTACGACGTTTCCTTTGATCGGAGAGCCGTTGGCCGTAGATCTCGCCAACACGCTGCTCGAGCGCGAGGAGGGAAGAGAGGACCTTCTCGCCACACCTGAGCGGCTTTTGGCCTGGTGCGAGGCTGAGGGTGAACGACTAGGAGTTCTGGATGCCGCGGGTCTTGGCAGGCGGCTCCCCGAGTTTCTAATGCTTCGGGGGGCGATCCGCGAGCTGTTTCGTGGCCAGCTCGACGGTGAGCGGTCTTCGGAAAGGGCAGTGGAGGAGATCAACGCCGCAAGCGCCAGGGTACCGCGATTCAGGGAGCTAAGGTGGGAGACGGAGGATCGGCGAAGCGGTCTGCGGGCCCAGACGCGAGATCTGGGCGGCGAAGTGGCGGACATTGCGCTGGCGAGGATCGCACGCTCGGCTATCGAACTGGCTGGCGATCCCGGGCGAGAGTTCTTGAGATCTTGCCCAGCCCCCGGATGCCCCCTCATTTTCTGTGCCGAGAACCGTCGCCGGCGCTGGTGCTCGAATGCCTGCGGGAACCGCGTGAGGGTGGCCAGACACTACAGGCGCCACCATTAGGTTCAGTGCATAGTGTCCGTGTCACATGTTGCGTGGACTTGCCTCACCTACGTGGATGGGGAGATGGGCCTAGGCGAATCCTATGAGGCCACGCGCCCCCGACCCAATAGGTGCCACTGCGGACCGCCGAGCCGACCGACTGGTCGAGGTCAAGGCACTGAGCCGCCGTAAAGTTGGGTCAGGCCGACCTGCGGGGCCTACCGCGAACACCGTGAGCGCATTCTCGCAGCAGTACAGTGCGCGACCCGTGGGCCTACCAGAGTTGGTGGGCGAATGAGACTCTCGTTGGGAGTATGCGACGGGACCCGTAGACTCAAGACCCGCTTCTGGGAAGGGGAGCGGGGTAGCGGCGGGTGTAGTCTATTTGGGAGGAGTTTCGATGGCCGAGGTGGTTCTGTTCTATTCTGCCCTGGCGTTGCGGCCCGGGGTGATCGCTGATGCCGACCGGCTGCGCGCGGCCGGCGCCCGACCCGTTCGTGCTAGGTAGGCCCGGTGCCGGACTTCGACGGCGATGGTGTCCTCGACGACTGCCGAGTCCAGGGAGGGTGGTGTGGGGGCGGGGGG
>JBBPYN010000072.1:0-8742 GCA_038199875.1 Rubrobacterales bacterium | reverse complement strand
GAAGCGGCGAGCGCGGGCTCGGAACAGACGGCATGCCTTATATGCCCTGGGAGGTAGCGGAGCCTGTACGCGGAGGCCGATACGAAGGCGGAGGAGCGTCATGGAGAAATGGCGACACGCGAGTCAAGCGACCCACTAGTGCTCGCTGCGATGGCGGACGACCGTACGGATCTGGAGCCCGCCCCTTACCTGCTGCGTCAGGTCCACCGTTATCTCTCGCGGGTCGCACGCCCCGACGAGGTCATCGAGAAGCGTCGCCGCGAGGTCCTCCGCGAAGATCCCCTGCTCCCGGAAGCCCCACAGGTAGAGCTTGAGGGCCTTGGATTCGATCAGGGATCCTTTCGGACGGTAGCTGAGCTTCAGTTCGTAGAAGTCGGGTTGGCTGGTGATCGGGCACGTAGCGGTCAGCTCGTTGGTCGTGAACTCGATCAACGCGTCCGCGTTCCCGTGGTCCCACGGCACCACGTCGATGCGCTCCTCCGCGATCGGACCTCTCGCCTTGCGCCCCAGGACTCGATCTTGCTGCGTCATATATCCATACCCCTGCAAAAACTTGGCCGTTGATGGTCACATGCTAACAAGCCGGTGAGCATAGTACTTGCGGACCCGTCTAATTTACCCGCAGAACACAGACCACGGGGAGGCTACGAGCCCAGACGGGGTACCGTTTCCTACGCTGCAGATGGGCCGATCAAGCGCCGGCTCCACGCGAGTAAGGCTCCCTGGTCCTCCTGTCCCTCGGCCCTGAGTGCTCCTGACCCTACCGCCTCCTCGGGGCTTAGCTTCCCTGAGGCAACCGCAACGAAGGTCTCGGCGTCGCCCACGACGACCAGGTCGGGTGCAGGGGCAGATCCCTGCCAGGCCTCCACGCACTCGACTTGCCCGCCGCCGACCCGCAGGTGAAACGCTTCGCTGCCAATACGGAGTTCGTAGGTGCCAGGGCGGCCACCCTCGGACTCCTGTCCCAGGGCCGAGCGCACGGCAACTGCGGCCCAGCCCGGCCTCAGATCGTCTCCCTCCCGCGGCGTGTCCATGAGCCCAGCACCCCACCGCGAGAGCTCCACCATTACCGGCTCGAGCGACCGCCCAAGGCTCGTTAGCTCGTAGACGCTCGACCCCGCCGGCGGCGGTAACGTGCCGCGACGTACAATACCCTCACCCGCGAGGCTCTTGAGCCTGTTGGCGAGAAGGTTCGTCCCGATCCCCGGTAACCCCTCCAGAAGCTCCTTGTAACGCTTGGGCCCCGTGGAGAGCTCGCGCACCACGAGCAACGTCCACCGCTCTCCAACCACGTCAAGCGCCCTGGCCACCGTGCAGTGCTGACCGTAGCTCCTCTTCTCACCCATCTCGATCCCGTCCTTCTCTATCTGGTCATAATTGCTATTATATAAACTTGACAATTATATAGTAAATAGTATATACTATCGTTGTGACTGAGACAAGACAATTGCATATGGAAAGGGACGTCTACATGCCAGCGAAGACGATAACCAGGAGCAAGACGACCACCAGGGGTGGTTCTGGGCTATCTTCAGAGACCCCTGATCTCATTCCCGGCTACTTCGCGCACATCGACAAGGGCAAGTTGCTCACGCGCGATGAGGAGGTGGATCTCTCCAGGCGGACGAAGGCCGGAGACAAGAAGGCGCGCCAGAGGCTCATTGAGAAGAACCTGAGGCTCGTGATCAGCGTGGCCAAGAAGTACCGTGGGATGGGGCTGCCCTTTGAGGACCTGATCCAGGAGGGAAACATAGGCCTGATGAAGGCCATAGAGAAGTTCGACCCAGATAGGGGATGGAGGTTCTCGACCTACGCGACGTGGTGGATCAGGCAGGCCGTGCAGCGTGCAGTCGCTGACAAGGGGCGCACCATCCGCGTCCCTGTGCACATGGGCGACAAGATCCGGAAGATGGCCCGTGCCTACAATGAGCTCTCCGCCGAGAAGGAGAGCGAGCCGACCGACGAGGAGGTCGCCGCCCGTCTCGAATGGACCGTAGAGCAGGTAAGGGTAGTCAAGGACGCCCTGCCAGACGCGACGAGCCTTAACCAGCCTCTCGGCTCCGACGCCGATGCCACGGAGATCGGCGAGTTCGTCGAGGACGAGCGAGCCTCCCAGGTCGCTGGCACGGTCATCGGGGAGATGGAGATGGACTGGCTCTCAGGGGCCATCGAGCGCCTGCCCGAGCGCCATCGTCACGTGCTCGTCAAGCGCTACGGCCTGGGCGACGAGTCGGCGGCCACGCTAGCCCAACTTAGCGACGAACTCGGTATCTCACGCGAGCGCGTCAGGCAGGTGCAGCGCGAGGCCGAGCGTATGCTCGCCAGCGACCAGCCCACCCTCGCCCCTGCCGCCTGACAGTGGGTTGCCCGAGGATTGACCTCGGGCAGCTCGCTATCAGCACGTGCTAGAGTGCGGGTCGTGGAACTTCTCGCCCGCTGGCCGTGGGGTCGGATCCTGCGAGGCGCGCCGCAAGATCGAGAGGAGCGAAATGCCTATAGACACCGCGCTGGTCGGCGCGCTACACGTGGACTACCTCGAGAGCCGGGATCTCGCGGGTGGAGAGACTCTCCATCACACCCTGTACCAGACCTCGACCATCGACGCCTTGCTCGACGGCAATTACGACGGAGACATTAGTTTCGCCGAACTCCAGGCGCGTGGCGATTTCGGGCTCGGCACGTTCGATGCGTTGGATGGGGAGATGATCGCGCTCGATGGCGACTTCTACCAGATCAGGGCCGACGGAGAGGCTTATCCTGTCGACGAGCGCACGAAGACACCTTTCGCCGTCGTGACCATATTCGAGCCGGCCCTGTCCAAAACCGTCGATTCGGCAATGGACCTCACCGCCCTGTGTGCCCGTGTGGACCAGCTTTTCGACGACGCGAGCACCTGCTGCGCCGTCAGGGTAGACGGGCACTTCGAACACGTCAGGACACGAAGTGTGCCACGCCAGCGCAAGCCTTACCCACCTCTCGTGGACGTGGTAAAGGACCAGCCCACCTTCGAGCTATCCGACGTCCAGGGTACCCTCGTCGGCTTCCGTTTCCCTGACTACGCGCAGGGTCTCAACGTCGCCGGTTACCACTTCCACTTCATCACCGCGGACAGGAGCGCCGGTGGGCACGTGCTCGAGTGCCTGCTAACCAGCGGCGAGATCCAAGTCGACCACGAAGCTGACCTCCGGGTCGAGCTCCCATCAGGCATCAGCCTGCCAGTACCGGACCAGACAGCGGAGAACCGGGAGACGCTAGACCGTATCGAGAAAGGATAAGAGCCGGCGCTGATCCCGCGTCCACTAGTTTCGGACCGCCCGCCCATACACGCCTGGCGTTCTATACATCTGTGTCGTGGTGGGTCTGGTCGTCGATCTCGACTTCCTCCCTGCGGACATCCTCTTCGACGATCTCTACGTCCTCGACGACCTTCTTGCGGATGCGGATCTCCTCCTTGACCACGGGCCGTTTTTCGACCACGATCTCTTCCTCCACGATCGGAACCACGATCTCTTCTTCCCCGATCTCGGGGGTGGCGGTGATCTCCTCCCCGACGGGCGTCGTCCCTTCTACGGCTACACGTTCCACGGTCACCTCGACGCGCTTCTTGGGAACTTCGATCCGCTCCCTGTCGGTACGCACGCGCTTGTGGACCCGCATCGTTCCAGCCTCGTGCTGGCGCGTCTCGACCCTGAGCTCCTCCTCCGAGCGCCGCACCCTGACCTCGTCTTCCTCCTCGCGGCCTAATACACCAGGCACTGGGTCAGCGCTCCCTATCTCCGTTGGCTCAGGCACACTGGAGAGGTGGGAACCGCGGCCAGCCCCGTATTCGGTGTGGTCCGTGATCTCGAGCGCATAATGGAGACGGACCCGCCTCTCGAACTCGCGCGTGACCTCCTCGTCGTAGCCAAGGCTCGGTCCGGTCTCCACCACGCTCCTTGGGCGAGAGACGACTATCCGTCTCAGCTGATCGTCGAAGACGACGACCTCGGCAGGGATGAGGACGGAGCGGTTCGCCGGCAGGCCCGTCCCTACTCCGATGTACTCAGGCTCGTCGTACTGGTCGACGAACAGGTCGTGTAACGGTCCGATCCTCTCCCCATCCTGGTCGAAGATCCCATAGTCCGCATACCGTTCTTCAGGGGTCCCGGCCGGCTCCCCACGTACCTCTTCGGCCAAACCGCTTCCCTCCCCAATCGCTCCAGGCTCGTGATCCGAGCCGGTGTCAAAGGCGCCTCTCGGCCTCTCTGTCTCGCTGTCAGCCGTAGCTTGTGGCTCCCGCCGCGCGTCGTCCCCGCCAAGAGCCTGCGCCGCGGTGCTTGTGATCCCATCTGCGGCCTCGGTTACCGTACCTACGGTCCCCAACGTTGTATCCAGGACGTCCCCCGAGTCTTCTTGCCCCTCGCGGTAGTCGCGGTGCTCCCGGATCTGGCCATCCTGGCCGTGGAGGAAGAACTCGGTCCCGTCCCGGCGGGCGAGCTCCTTGCCACTCTCGGCCGCTTCGGACTGGGTCGGGTGCGTCGAAGTCGCCCGGATATTGCCCTCGCGGACCACAGACCACGCCCCGTCCCGAAGCTCGATGTGCACGGCGGTCTTTTGCGCCATATCTTCCACTTCCTCTCGGTTGTATCCCACGCAGCCCCGAAAACCCATGTCCCACTCGGAGGTGTGCCAGGATTGCTCACTTACTTCCTACCCCCGACCCGCCTTTTTTACGCCGTCACTACCTCTTAGATGAACCAGAACGGAGCAGGGTTACGCCGGTCAGCACCGAGGTTTTCGTGCGCTTCCCCATAAGGAGGGACCGGCCGCGGAACCGACCGCGTCGTGCTAGGCTGACGCCGGAATCGAAGGCCGACCACAAGGAGGACCGTATGGAGTATCGTCGTCTCGGACGCTCTGGGCTGTTTGTTTCGTCCATGACCCTAGGCACCATGACCTTCGGGGGACGAGGCGATTTCGGGATGGTGGGGTCTACCGACGTCGCCACCGCGACCAGGCAGGTGGACATGTGCCTCGATGCGGGTGTCAACCTCTTCGATACGGCGGACATGTACTCAGACGGCGAGTCGGAGGAGATCCTCGGCCAGGCCATCTCAGGGCGCCGCGACCGGCTGCTGCTGGCGACCAAGGCGCGCATGCCAGTGGGGGATGGGCCCAACGAGACAGGGCTCTCCAGGCAACACCTGATCCGTCAGTGCGAGGCGAGCCTCAAACGCCTCGGTACCGACTACATCGACCTCTACCAGACGCACGAGTGGGACGGGCTTACACCCCTGGAGGAGACCCTTGAGGCGCTCGATACTCTGGTCCGCTCGGGCAAGGTCCGTTACGTCGGCTGCTCCAACCTCTCCGGGTGGCAACTCATGAAGGCCCTCGGGGTCTCGGACAGGCTCGGGCTACAGCGCTACGTGAGCCAGCAGATCTACTACTCCCTCGAAGCGAGGGACGCCGAGTACGAGCTCGTGCCCCTCGCCCTCGACCAGGAGTGCGCGATCCTGGTATGGAGCCCCATCGCCGGCGGCCTGCTCTCCGGCAAGTACCGCCGCAACAAAGACACCTCGGAAGGGCGCCACGTGAGCGGCTGGGACGAGCCCCCCGTGCGCGACCCGGACAAGCTCTACGACACCATAGACACCCTCGTAGAGATCGCCGACTCTCACGGCGTCTCCGCGGCCCAGGTCGCCCTCGCGTGGCTCCTCGGCCGCCCCGGCGTCTCCTCGGTCATAGTCGGCGCACGCACAGAAGAACAGCTCGCCGACAACCTCGCCGCAGCAGACCTGCACCTCTCCGATGAGGACCGCAGACGCCTCGACGAGGTCAGCGCCCCGCCACTCCTCTACCCCTACTGGCATCAGGCCAGAACGGCCTCAGACCGCCTCAGCCCCGCCGACCTGACCCTCCTGGGCCCCCACCTCGACTGAGCTTTCAACCAACCAAAATACTGAAAGCGAGGCCGCAGGCCGAAGCGTCTTCATAGGGTAACCTCATAACCGTAGCGGGACCGCCGCCGGGAGAGCGCCGCGTGTGCTGGCCCCATTGGTAGAGGGCCATTGTCAGACCAGCGCCTCCCAGCATCGGTGGAGGTGCCAGAAGCGGCAACAGGGCGTCGCGCCTCCGAGCAGCTGCCTATGAGCATCCGCAACGCTACCTCATCGAAGGCCGGCCCGCAACCGAAGCGCACCGCCGCCTCCGGCGGGCCTGCGGCTGTGGGAGCATAAGTGAGGCCCATTTCAACAACGCCAACCTCCTCTTCTCCCGCGCGAGCAGCGAACCGAACAGGGACCATCCACGCTGGAACAGGCGGCGCATCGTAACGAGCTGCTGGGAGATGCTCGCCTCCGGCGCCATCGACTGCGAGAGGATCGCAGACCCGGTCGTGAGCTTCACTGAAGCCCCCCGCGCCTACGAGGAGTACGTGGACCGCAACCCGCAAAAGAGCGTCAAACTCGGCATCGCTTTCGTCTGACACATTTCACAGTGATTTCCATAACGATACCTAGTGCGTTTGGACGGGACCGCGTTCAGGCTGCGGCCAGACAGCGACGCCCCCTCATACGTCATTCCCGCGAAAGCGGGAATCCACTAACGGGAGGAGGTCCGTGCGCGATTGGTAGGCCTCGTCGTACCCGTGGCATCCACCCAGACTTCGTGTTACTTGCTAATATGACATTCTGAGAACAGGCCATGGCGTGTTTCTCCTGGCGTAGTTTGAGGCATACTCTTTTGCGATATCTTTACAGGAGGTTGCGATGCCGCGAGACAGGGCAGAGCTCGAGACTTACTCTATAGACGATGAGATCCGTGTCCCCATAGTGTTGCGGGACGAGGACGGCGTGGCCCACGTGAGGGCCGTCTTCCGGCGTCTGAGGTACGCCGGAGAGCTTGGTCCAAGGGGTCTCGACCCCAACGACACCCTGGAGCTTCGGGGCAACGGCAACGGCCAGCAACAGGCCACGGTCGAGGTCACGCGCAAGGTCGCCGACGAGCACGAGCCAGGAGACTACCTCTGCGTCTCCATCCAGGTCTACGACACCCACGGAAACGTCGTGATCATCAAGACCCCGAGCCCCTCCAAACTCTTCCGCATAATCGACGAAGGCAAGCGCGACGACAAGAAGACCGAGTTCCTCGGCTGGGGAGACTGATCACGCTTTGCCACGCGCCCTTTCACTGGTAGAATCCTCATGCGCGTGGTGGCCGTAGCTCAGTAGGCAGAGCATCGGATTGTGGCTCCGAAGGTCGCGGGTTCGAGCCCCGTCGGTCACCCTCTCTGATTCCGCATAGATAAACCGAATCGGAGGAATCGGGACGTGTCGGGTGGTGGGAGTCGAGGCATATTGACACCACCTTGACACCACCGGCGGTGGGGGAGACGCTTGCGCCGTTCCAAGCGGGGCACGTGGGAAAGGGAGAGCGAGAGGGGAGAGCCCGTGTTGGACGGTACTTTTCTGGAGGGGGTAGACGCATCAAAGAGGCGTTGGCACGACCCTTCGGCACAGCAGAGGGGCATCTTGCCTGCCTATCGTTGGACGGGTCCCGGGAGGGATGGACTCGAGGTTGCATACGGGAACGCCGAGTCCAGGCCGAACGCCGCGACGGTGCGCGAGGTGTGGAAGCAACGGCACGGGTACCGCGCGGCGCCACTCCTGCTTGTAGTGACCTACACCGATGGACCGAGACGTCGGGCGGTACTCTGCGGCCCAGCGGGCGACGACCCTCGCGTAGTAGACCTGGACTACGAGCAGGCCGAACGAATGGCCGCCGCAGCACTAGGTGAACCGGACCGCCACCTGGCCATCCGCTTCCTATCCGAAGCCCTCGAAGGCGAGCCCGACGAGCATCCCGGCCTTCGCAACAAGGGACTCTTGGCCACCCACGAGCTGTTGTATGGTGTTCCGAAGCGTGATGACTGGGATGATGCCACCGCCCGTTCTAGGCCGCTACTCGGCCAGCGTGGCCAGGATCTCATTCGTGGTCTGGGCTATGAGATAGAGCAGAGAGCTCGCCACAGCGTGCTGCGCTCCCCTGACGACAGGGCGCAGGCGGTCGCCGTATTCCTACAAGAGAGCGAGCAGGCCGACCAGCCCTCCTCTCGCTTCGAGAACCAGACGCCGGTGACCTACGCGCGCTCTCTCACGCCGAGCGGGACAACATCCCCTGGGTGGTCGCCGAGAGGAGCGGCGGGGTTAGGCTGTACTCGACCTCGACCTCTGGAGCATCCGGACAACGTGGCCGTACCGAGACGTTCGTCGAGCTTAACCTGCCACTATTGCACACGGATCAGGCGGGCTACCTGGACCTGCTTTTTTCTTCGAACGCCTTGGCCGAAAGCGGCACCGTCTCCGAAATACAACAAGCATCGAGCATCTACACCAGCAATCTCTCCGAACGCCTCCGGGAACGGGTTTATAAGCAGGTCGTGCCGGCTTTGGCCGTCGCGGTAGCGAACCGGGAGGGGGGGACCAGTGAGAAGGATCTCGAACGTCACTACCGCACCGCGCTCACGATCCTGTTCCGCCTGATGTTCGTGGCTTACGCTGAAGACTCCCGATTGCTGCCTCTGAATGTCTACGACGAGTACACCAGTAACTCACTCAAGACCGAGGTATTGTCAAATGTTGTGGATTGGTCCCTCATCACGCGGCGACCTTCTCCTCGCTTTCCGCTTCGCTTCCCTCGACCAACTCTCCGTTCTCGAACTTCGCACCGGCTCTGACCAATGCCACCAGGTGATGTCCGTTT
>JBBPYN010000071.1:0-7474 GCA_038199875.1 Rubrobacterales bacterium | reverse complement strand
TACGACCACCGTACCCGCGACCGTCGCCCTGAGGAGCATCGGCTTGAGCCCGACCCTGTCGCCCAGCCTGCCCCAGAGCGGCGCGGCAAGCGCCATCGTAACGGCGGTCGAACTGTTGATCACGCCCGCCCACGCCGCCGCACTGCCGGCATCCTCGACGCCAAGCGCCTGGACGTATATAGGCATGAACGGCAAAACGAACGTGAACCCCATAGTCGCAGCCAACTGCGAGACGAGCAGCACGATGAACGACAGCCTTCCGTCGATCCGCAAAGACTTCATGCGCTGCCCCCAGCAGGGTAGCTGAGGGTGATGGGATCTTCCCCGGCAGATGTGCCTCTGTGCGCGGCGGCCGTAAAGGGCGGCCCTGCAACCCTATGTAGCGTAACTCTCCTTCCCGGATACTCCGGGGCTAGTGAGCCGCGGCGAACACCGCCATACGATAGCGGCCCCAAAGGCCGCGTAAACAAGGGAGGCGAACAGCGCTCTCGAACCAGCGCCCAACATCCTCCCAAACGGTCTCAAAAACTCTCACTCCGGATATGCGTCTCTCAAAGCTTACGCTACATAGTGTAGCAAACACCCCGACCTAAATCCGATTTTGTAACCATCAGAGACGCATCTGGAGTGAAAAGGCTCACGATGCTGTTACAGCGGCGCGACGACCCCAGCGAATCGGAGCAGGTCGGTGACCGCGAACGTGTCCGGCGTGGCGCTCGGGAGCGTCGGCGTCCAGCCCGGGTCCTGCTTCAAATACGACAGCGCATCACCTTGTAGCAGACCGATGAACACCTCGGCGACGATGCGGCCGCCGACCGGGCCCAGCTGCTTTCCGTCTTCTTCCACGTCAGCCTCGCGCAGTATGTAGAACCAGAGCGGTGTGCGCTTGTGCAGGTTGAGTGGCTCGAGGTCGTTTAGATGAATGGGGTCGAGAACCGGCAGCTTCATTGCTTTTGCCACGCTCTGGCCGGCAGGCAGACCGAAGGTAAGGTGGCGAAGCAGGTTGCGCTGCGCGAGCGACTGCACGTCGCCTGGCGCGAAGCCCGGAAGGTCGAACAACACGGTGGACAGACGGGTGTCGATCTTCTTGTTCGGGCGCACGTTGCCGTCGCCGAAATCGAAGAACGTTTGCCAATCGATGAAGCGTGTAGGCGCGCGCTTTCCGCCGCGCAGGTCGTTCGGGTCGGGACCGTCGGCCAGGCTGTTGTTGAATATCAGCTTGAACACCTGCGAGTTGATATCAGAGGGCGTTGGCCCGAAATTGGAGCGATACGATGGCCGCACCTGCGAATGGCCGAAGCGATACGCCCCCACAGAGAACTCGACGGGGATGTACGGTTGGTTGCGCCACTTGTAGAACTTGCGCCCATGGGCGAGGATGTCGTCCACCACTGGCTTGCCAACGGTCTTTGCCAGAAACTCGTGCACGATGATCCACTGGTAGTGCCAGCGTACCAGGCGCTGCGCCTCAGCGAACACCTCGCCTGGGTGCGTGAGCCCGAGGTCGCTCTTTACGTGATCCACGACCGCGTTGTGGAACTTGAGCATCGACATGTGCAACTGGGAGACGATCAGGTTCTCGTCGTTACGTGGATCTCCGAGGAGCGCGGTCTTCTGGCCGTTCCTGGGCAGGTCGAAGCGCGCGAAGCCTCCCGCTGAGACCGCCGCCGCGCCAGGGATTTCTATCACGAGGAGCTTGATGCCCTCGCCCGTCGCGCTCTGATCGTAGAGATGTGGAGATGCTCCGGGCCCGGATCCATACATGCTGTCGAGCTCGAGCAGGGGGTTCCTGAAGTTCCGGATGGCTTCCGGATCTACCTGCCGCTCAAGGCTCGAAGTCGGGTCGAACGTCATGTCGTGGTCGAGGAACTGGCCGAGGAACGTCATTCCCGCCGAGAGCGCGGGGTTGTTCGGGTTGTCGACGTTGAGCGCCGGGTCGAGGATCAAATCCTTAGCGAGGTTTGGATTGGCAACGATATCCGTCTCGTCGGCCGCATCCATGATGCCGCCCTTCTTGCCCAACTCATTGAGCGCGTTTCTTACCGTCGGCGTATCTGTGGCAAACGGTGGCAGCATCGGAAACAGGCGCCCGAACTTGCCCTGCTCGTAGTACATGGACTTGGGCGGGTTCTCGCCACCCAGCGCGTAGTGACCGTGGCGCGCCATCGCGTGTCTCCTTTCAGCGAGCTCGTGCCGGAAGAAACCACCGCAATGCGATGGACGTACCGCTCGTGTCTTCCGTCCGGATCATGACTCGTTTATGAGAGCAGACAGCGATGAATCCCGAATGAATTGGAGCAGTTATCAGGACGTTCGGTCGGAGTAGAGTTCCCCACTAGCACGGACGGGTTCAATCCACAGCGCGGGGATGAGGTCACATTTCGTCGCGCCACAGATTCAACGAAGCCGACAAATCCGCGATTCGGCTACGAAACCTCGCACATGAAGAGGGGCGGGATGTGCATGTAGGTCACACTCGGACTCGGGCCTACGGTGTCCTGCGCCATCTGGAGGGCTTCTGAGACGGTGTCGGCCCGCCCGAGTCCCATGCGGGAGGTAGTCTCGGGGTTGCCGCCTACGAGGATTGCGTCACCGAGGTGGTCGAGGGCGTGGGCCGCCCAGTAGAGGACCGTGAAGGGGTGCGCGCCGTGGTAG
The DNA here is from genome assembly GCA_038199875.1 of Rubrobacterales bacterium. GTDB lineage: Bacteria > Actinomycetota > Rubrobacteria > Rubrobacterales > Rubrobacteraceae > Rubrobacter_D. The sequence goes on along the minus strand of JBBPYN010000071.1, from coordinate 4,819 downwards.
GCGTGGGAGTTGCGGTAGAGGGTACGGTACCACGGGTCGTAGGCGTATCTCTTCTCGTAGCGCTCGTGGATCTCGCGTATATCGTGGGTCTCGGGGAAAGCCTCGTTCCAGAGGTCGATGTAGCTGGGGTGGTGGATCTTGTTGAAATCCTCGGGCATGGGGTGGGTGCCGATCAGGACACCGCCCTCGCGCACCAGCGGCTTGCCCCTGTAGAGGTTGAAGAGGTAGCCGAGCAGCATGTTGTAGACGAGGAGAGGGTTCATGATCGAGTTGACGTTGTAAGGCCCGAGGTAAGGGATGCCGAGGAGCAGCACGTCGGCCTGGCCGTCCACGGGAACTACCTGCTGCTCGTAGTTGTCCCTAAGCGTCCTTTCGTGGACGGGGTCGGTCGCCCCCGCGTGCACGCTCGTCATCCTGTGCGGGCCCTTGATGGTGTGGAAGATCCGGCGGGAGATCCGGCGGGGAGCCCTCTGCGTCGCGTTGTGGGTAGCCAGGAAGTTTGCCTTCGTTACGGGGCCCCAGTCTTGCTCAGGCTTCGCCATAAAGTCGGCGAAGGCGGGGAAGGCGGCGTTGTTCAAAGTCGTCTCGATATGGAAGACCCTGACTTGCTCGTCGAGTAGTTTGCCCATCCTATTAAAGGAGGCGTGCATCGCCGAGTTGGGTGGGTCCATCAGGGAGCGGGTGTGTGAAAGGGTATCGGGGGTATGATGGTAGCGGATGGAGGAGTATGGCGAGAGGCCCGTGTGGACTGACTTGTGGCCGCCGTCCATGGGGATGTAGTTGACGTTCACGTAGACCAGCAGGTCGCCCTCTGCGACGCGGCGGTCGATCGTCACCTCCTCGCCCTCTTCGGTCTCGCCGATGGTTACATTGTTCTCCTCGTCCTCTGCGTCGTAGTTGTAGAGGCGCTCGGGATAGTAGCGGGACATGATCTTCTCGCCCAGACAGTGGCGCAGCTCACTCTCTGTCATCCTACGGTGCAAGCCAAGGGCGGCGATGATGTGTATGTCCTCGACGCCCTTCGCGTCGGCTTTTTCGAGGACCTTTTCGATCACGAGCTGCCTCGCGTCGGGCCGCTGCATCGGCGGGAGCGGCAGGGAGAGGTCGTCGAAGGCGATCGTGAGCTTCATCCCCGGTGAGAGCAACTCGTGCAACGGCTCCATGTCGAGGGGTTCGAGGAGTGCCCGCTCGATGGCGACGTTCGGGTCTGATAAAGGTTCCCGCGGCCCTGGAGGGTAGATCACCCGCGTCCCCTCTGGCAGCTTCTCGTAGTGGAACTCATCCCCCGCGTTGAACATCATCGGGGGACTGGTTTTATCCAGGACGGTAACAAATCCGGGTCTGCTCATTGTCGCTCCCTTCGGTCGCTCTAGCTGTAAGCTCGATGGTCGAAGACCACTTTGACGTTCCCGTCGCGGCCTGTGGCGCGCGCGGCTGCTATGGTCTCGCTGTGCTCCTCGAGCGGGAAGCGGGGGCCGACCATTTTTTCGAGTTCTATCTGGGGTGCGAGGCGGAGCGCCAGGGCGAAGCTGGTCGTTTTTTCTCCTTTGTACTCGTGGGCGCCGTAGGCGTAGCTGCCGGTGAGGCTGACTTCTTTGTACCAGAGTGCGGTGAGGTCAAGGCTGCTTTTTGCGGCTGGCATCCCGACGAGCGTCGCCTCTCCGCCTGGCTTTGTGAGACGAACGGCGTCCTCCATCGTGGCGGGCGCGCCGACGCATTCGTATACGCTGTCGGCACCGCCCATTACTACGGGCTTGCCCAGCTCTGGTTTGTACGCCTCTGTGCCTAGCATCTTCGGCAGCCTGGTGTAGGTCTCCTTCGGGTGGACGACCTCGTTCGCCCCGAGGCGGAGCGCTTCTTCGCGCTGGCGGGCGTACTTGGCGACGCAGATGATACGGCCGGCTTCGGTGAGGTGTCGCAGCGCTGCGACTGTGAAAAGGCCGACGCTGCCGGCTCCTATGACCAGGCTCGTATCGCCGGGGGCTGACGCGAGCGCGGCGTGCACGGCGCAGGCGAGGGGTTCGATGGCGACGGCGGCTTCGTCGGGGACGGTGTCGGGTACACGGTGGAGCTGCGAGGGGTGGGCGACCAGCGTCCCGCGCGACCAACCGCCGCCCGTGTCACGGCAGAAGCCCGTCTGGATGCCTGGACTTATGTCACCCTTCGCCACGTTCAGGCAGAGGGCGTAACGGCCAGAGGCGCAGTAAGGGCAAGGCGGCTCGATGCCCCGCACCGCGCAGCCGAGGGCCGGTTCGAGGACCACGCGTTCTCCGGCGCGGAAGCCTGAGTTGTCTTCGACTATCTCACCGACGACCTCGTGGCCCATCACGAAGGGAGGGGAGGTGATCGGGGAGAAGTACGGTGAGTTCTCGGAAGAGAGAGTCCCAAGGTCGGAGCCGCAGATACCGGAGAGGAGCGGCTTTACGCGCACCCATTCGGGGGTCGGCAGTCTGGGGTCTGGGGCGTTTTCGAGTTGTAGCGGTGAGAAGCGACTCGTTTCGAGGGTCTTTATACGCTTCGAGGCCGCGCGCATCAGGAGGTAGCGTGGGATGGACTTCCGGTAGACGAGGGCTTGCAAGCCTAGATCTTCTTGCCCACGCCGTTCGCGCCACCGTCCTTGTCCCAGCGTTCGACCCTCCATCCCCTGTCTCTCGCAGCGGCCCCTAGCCTGCGGTCAGGGTTCACGGCGACGGGGTTTCCGACGGCCTCGAGCATGGGTAGGTCGGAGATCGAATCTGCGTAGGCGTAGGAGCGCGAGAGGTCGAGGTTGCGGCGCCTGGCGAAGGAGGCGAGCATCCTGGCGCGGGCGTCACCGGCCACGGGGGCGCCGGTCAGCTCTCCCGTGTAGGAACCGTTCTCCTGGGCGAGCGTTGAGCAGAGTACGTCGTCGGCGAGATCCTTCATCGGTTCGAGGAGGAAGTCGAGCGCGCCTGAGAGCAGGACGACGCGGTGGCCCGCAGCCTTGTGGTCCCTGAGCTGCTGCAGGGCGTCGGGGAAGATGCGCTCCAGGGTGAAGCCTGAGAAGCTCTCCTGGCCGAGGTAGCGGGCGCGCGAGGGTTTCCAGCCGGCGTAGTTCTTGTAGAAGGCGCGGTTGAAGTGGGCGCGGCTGATCTTATCCAGTCCCCAGGAGTAGGGGATCTTGGTCAGAAACCCGGCGAGCCAGAGCGGGCGCAAGGCGGCAGGAAGCTCCCGCATCCTGAGCCACGCGTAGTACGAGACGACGTTGGAGCCGACGAGGGTCCCGTCGACGTCAAAGATGGCGGCGACCTCCCCTGGCTTCTCATCAGTCACTCTCTTTCGTTTCTTGCGGCCAGGACGGGTCGTTAGCGCGGGCAGGTGAGCCCCCTGCATCCACGCCCGCCAGTCGACGTCGGCGATGTCGAACGGGAACTCCTCGCGGTCTTTAAGGGGCATAGCCTCATAGAGGGCCGTCGTGCGCGAGGTCGAGAAGGTCGCCGTCATGGTAGCGTAGGCGCCGTAGATGCGGCTGTAGTACAGGCTCATCCTGGCGCGCTTCTCGGCGCGTGCGATCCTCTGCCTGGCGTCAGAGGCCATGTGGCCCTCAGGCATCCTCGCGGCGAGCAGGCCAGCCACCCTCAGGACGGCGAGCTCTGTCTTGAGCTGCCCCTCGACCCGCCTGCGGCCTGGGAAGGACCACTCAGGAACTGGGATCGGGCGCCCGCCCGAGTCGCGCAGGGGGTTCTCTAAGAAGTAGTCGCGCACTATGTCGTAGAGGTCGCGGTACCGGATCGGATTGCGTTCTCCCGAGGCGACCTGGAAGACTTCGGGCTCCTCGGGGCGGCGGACGCCGGCGGCGAGGATGGCGTTTACGACGTGGTCTACGGGGACGATGTCTACGTAGCTCTTCGGGTTGCCAGGGAACTCGCGCAGGATGCCCTTAGCGAAGGCCATGATTATGGGGTCGGCCATCCTGGTGCCCTGGATCCAACCAGGATAAGGCTCCCTGTGGCTGCTCTCGATGATGGCTGGCCTGAGGATAACGAGCGGTGCCTCTCCCCTCTGCTCGACGGCCATCCGCTCGGCGAGCGACTTGGTGAAGGTGTATACGTCGTTCCACCCGAGCTCTTGCGCCCGCCGCGTACCACGCTCGACGAGCCGCTCACGCATCCAGGCCCGCCTGAGCTGGTCCACCCTCTCGGCGACCTCCTCTTCCTCCCCAACCATCCCGAGCTCCCGACGCGCCTCGGTCTCGAAGCGCCTCGAGAGCGACCGCTCCCGCGAAGCGGCGTCCACCTCGGCCACGACAGCCTCGAGGTCGAGAACCTCCTCGCGCGCGTCGAGCGCCGTCCCGTTGGGCGAAGACGGGCCTGGAGGCGCCTCTGGTGAGTCGCCCTTGATGGTTCCTGCCACGTAGGCCGTCGAGATGTGCATAAAGAGCGGCCGCTTCTCCCACCCGCGCGCGAGCTTCAGGAGCCCCAGAGTGCCACGGACGTTCGAGTCGACAGCCGCGTCGAGCGGCGCGTCGAAGATCACAGACGCTGCGGAATGGACCACGACGTCGACCTCGCGCGAGAGCTCCGCGAGGTCCTCCTCGCCGAGCCCCAGCGAGGGTGCGTGGACGTCGCCTTCGAGGACGCGCACCTTCTCCGATACGCGGTCCTCGAACTCCTCGCCAAGCTTCTCGCGCAGGCCGCGGAAGGCGGCGGCGCCGAGTACGTCTTTCTCGAAGCGCTCAGCGGCGCTCTTGCCACGGGAGGGCCTAATGACGAGGTAGAGGCGCCCGAGGTCGGGGAGGGAACGCAGGATCTTCTCGACCAGCGCCGTCCCAAGGAAGCCCGTCCCCCCGGTAAGCACTATC